>CAZWGG010000201.1:0-8564 GCA_964633305.1 uncultured Bacteroidales bacterium | reverse complement strand
ATTACCCCGAAGAAATCAACAACGAAGACAATAAGTTTTACCTTCAAATCTAACGACTATGTACGAATTTTATCTTGGAGACAACAAGCATTCTATTAAAAACTCATGGGAAGAGCTCACGAGTTATGAATTTATCTTTTTAGCCGGGTTACTAAAACAATTCAGGAAAGCTGAAATGAACCTGTTTGAACTTAAAATACGCCTGGTACTCCATTTACTCGGATTTAAAGGAAACAGGCTCAAAATTAAAACCGGGAATGGCCAGTTTAGCGAGAACATATACCATCTGAGCCGGGAGGTTTGTTTCTTTTATCGCATCGAATACGAGGATAAAAAGGCTTTTGATTCATTCTCTTCCAACATACGCAAAGAACTGGTTCACAAGTTTCCTGACGATCTTCCTGAATCACCGGAAACCCGGGCAGCAAAAAAGTTAAAAAAACATGTCGTGCTTCATGCTGAATTCGGTAAAAACCTGGTTCCTGCAATTAAGACAGGCAGGCAACACTATAAAGGGTATACATTCGATGTTGTAGATAACCTTGCAAAAACATCACTTTCTGCAATGCAATTTTGTGAAGCGCAGAAATTGATTTCACAATACCAGGAAAAAGAATCGGTTGAATCACTCAATTTGCTTTGTGGTATTTTATATCAGAAAGGAAATTATAACGAACGGTTGGCAGGTGAACTCGCCGGAATTTTCAAACGAGTAGAGAGCCAGGTAAAAGAAGCTGTATTGCTTAACTTTCTTGCCATAACCAATTTTATTGTACACCAAACCAAGTACGCCATACTTTTTGAAAAGCCGAAAACCGGTAAAAAGCAAAAAAGGCAAAATATGTATTCACTTGGCTTTGCCGGAAACATGTACCAGCTTAGTAAAAAAGGGTATGGCGACAGCGGAAAAATGGAAAATACCAATCTCTTTACATTTTTCGATCTGCTTCTAAAAGAATTATCCGACTCTGTTTCGGAGCTCGAGAAAGCCGGCAAAAAAAAGGGTGAAATAGCCGAAATAATGAATTTAACTATACCACAGGTAAACGATCTGATCTCATGAATGCCACCTTAATACGCGACACGTTCACCTATTTTGCTAAATTCCCGCTCCTGGCCGGGGTAGAAAAGAATTTTAATAAAGACAATTCAGGCTATTTCACCGGGTATGATACGTTAAAAACAACTATTTCAGGGTTGGATCCGCACAGTATTATTCCCGGCTTGGATGATTATGTTTTCGGAGTGGATGAAAACATTGTTAAAAAGCGTATCGAGCAAATTAACGGCATTTACCTTTTCGTAGATTACGGCAATATCAGCTCCGGTTTACTCGAACCACAAAAAACAGAACAAGGAGAATTCATAATAGCGGTAACAGTTGCACGTAAAACTCCCCCGGATGATTTTGATCCCATAGAATCCATACTTCTTGCCGATAAAACACTTGAAATCATTACAACTATTAAAGATACCTTATGGCAGGAAAGTCGGACAAATCCTTTTCTAAAACAGGTTACATTTCCCGTGGATATCTCTCCCTGGTTTGCCCGTGAGTTATTTAATTCTACCGGTTGGACTATGTCGTTTAGGAAGAGGGGGGTGCAGCTTATTTAACTAAAAATTTCTACAATAATCGTAGGACTTGACAATGTTTTTAGCTATAATTCATCGGCATATACTATCTCATGCTTAAAATCAATTAATCTTTCAATTAGTTGTAATTTCTTGTTTTTTTTCCACTTATTATTTTCAATAATAGAATTTATTTTTTTATTTATAATATGAGTTACTCCTTTATAAAATCCATAAAATGAGTCAGTTTTAGAAGCCTTGATGAATCCATAAATTGCAGATTCCACTAAAGCATTTTTATAATAATCTAACTGTTCATCATCACATTCTGACCAATATGAATTATCGTTATCTTGATTATGTCTTATATGTCCCCAATCTGTTGGTATATCACCAAAGACTATAAACGTTTTTATAGTTACAGGGTTTCCTTGCATATATTTTAAGTAATCATAAGAATTACATGAGAAAAGAACAATTGCACAATTATCTAGAAGTCTAGCTCCATTAGGAATATCACATAATTTAAATTTATCTCCATTTTCATTAGCTCCACCATATAATTTTCTTGTTGTCCCATGCCCAAGAAAAATAACCAATTCTGTTTCATCATCAATTGATTGAAGTGGAATACCATATTTTGGTCTATCTAATTGACCCTTGGGGAATAATCTTAATAGCTTATTAACTATCGGTTGCAGGAAATCGATAGTTGAGTCTTGAGGATATATAATTAAAACGTTATTAAAGCTTTTCATTTAAATGTACATAATGAGATAGTGTCAATTCAAATATTTCATCAAGAATTTCTTTAGCATCAGGATGGGATGTTTCAATTTTATCTGCTAATTCAGAAAATGTAATTGTTTTATATTTTGGAGAAAATTTATTTATAGTTGCATTATCCCCTTCGTAATTTCTTAATTTAGATGGAAGAATGTCATCAAGAGCAGTTTTTTTTAAATAATCTATTGCGTGATCCTTAAAGTCTTTATCAAGAAATAAGTCTATTTTTAACTGTATAATATTAGCTAATTGATTAACTTTCTCAGAATCTGATTTACTTTTATCCTCAAAAATCTCTCGCACAATTTTATCTCGTTTACCTGATATTAAAAAGATTGAACAATTCTTAAATTTCGACATATTCCTAAGCTTTTTTATTACATCTATTCCTTTATAAAATTCATCATCACTTAAATATTGGTCAACAATTATTAAATTAGGTTTTATTGAGTTGAATTTTCTTTTAATTCCTTGAATTAGCTTTTCAATATCTGGGTCTTTGTTATTATTCAAGTATTCTCTATCGTTCGGATTTATATACTTTGTAGTTAAACTTATAGATTCATTGTGGAATAGATGTTTTTTTATATTATCAAGTAATCCAATATGGTCTCGACTATCATCAATTAATAATAAAGATTTTTCCATTATTTAAAGATAAGTTTAAAAGTAGCTCCTTTTAATGAAATCTTGTTTCCCAAAAATTCAATATCACCATACATTTCTTTCATTTTTTTCTTTATTGAATAGAGCCCAATACCTGAACCTTCAATTTCTGATTTAACACCAAGATTAAAAACAACTTCTGGTTCTGGGAAAATATCTAAATCTAGTCCATCTCCATTATCATGAAATAAAACAAACAATTCTTTATCATGCTTTTGAAATTCAATCTCTATTTTTTTTGCACCTGCCTTCTGTGAATTCGAAATAAGATTATCAATTACAATAGATAAATCGAGGATACTTAACCTGGATATAAATTTTGCCTGCCCTTTACAATATATGTCGATTTTCCCTTTATAAGCAAAACTGTATGTATCAATATACTCTTTTATAAATTGAACAACATCAACTTTTTGAACTTCTTGGTCAGCTTTAAAATTCGATTTTGTAATAAGCATACTTAATTTCTTGACTCTTTCAGATATAAGTTTGATATTACTCAACTCAATATAAAGCTCTTGATTGATTTTTGAATCCTTTCCTACTTTCTCAAGAATTTTTTCAAGGCTTTCATCGATGCCAATTACAGAAACTTTAATGCTATGTATCAATTCTTCAGCATCATCACTTAATGTTTTCCTAGTGGCACTTAAATAGGTATTCTTATCTTTTTCTTGTTTAAGTGATATCTCGGACTTTTTCCTTCCTTCTTCCTCTTCTTTAGCTTTTTGTTCAGCTCTCAATCTCGCTACTTCAGCTTCAGCCCTTTCTTTCTCTTTTTGGAGGGTTTCTAATTCTGCCTTACGTCTTTTTTCTTCTTCCTCTTTTTGTCTTTTTTCAGCTTCTATTCTTTTTTTTTCTTCTTCTTCCGCCCTTTTTTCAGCTTCTATTCTCCTTTGCTCTTCAAGTAATGCTCGTTGTTGAGCTGCTTCTTTTTCTTTAATAAGTTCTTGATATTTTCTCCCAGCTGCAAAAAGCTTATCTTTTGTTTCCTGATCATGGATGCTTTCGGCAACGGTCTCTAACTCTAAAATAAATCTTGAATCTACTTCATCAAGGCGTTCATTTACTAGATTAATAAAATCACGATTGAAATTAATTATTTCAATCTTCTTATTTAAGGTTAATCCTTTTATTATTTGAATGAAATCAAGTTTGCTTCCTAAGTTTGAAATTGCATGCGAAACATCTTCAGATTCTTTATCTAATTTCTGAAGTTCTTTTCTATATGTATCTGCCTTAATATTAGCTTCTTCACCCTCACCAAAATATTTACGACGCCTAAAACCTTCACCCCATAAAACACCAACAACATATCTTTCGAGCCTAACTAATCCTTTATCTTTGAATGCTTTCATTAACTGATGATAACCTACCGTTTCAACAAGCCCACCATCTCGACTAGAAACTTCACGAAATTGTTTTACATTTTCTGATATGATTTCAACTCTACCAAATAAATCCCTTGTTCCGAGAAAACGATTATATCCTTGCTGTGCCCTATAATCTAGCCCCCAACTATCATCTTCTGTTTCACCAAATGGTTGAACTCGAAACCCATTTTTAAATAGAAATACCGAACCAAAATTAACTGGCTCTACTCCCATTTTACTAGTAAAGTTATATTTGGCAGCTCTATTTAAAAAATACAAATCAATTTTCATATCTTCCAAAAGACTATATTCTCTATTATCTTCTTTTATTTCATAGATAAGGGTACCTCTATCAATTATCTTTGTTTTTATTTCTACCTTATTGATTTTTACTTCAATTTGTGTTGTCTTTATATTTAGAATTTCTAGGATAGAATTTTTGACTTCCCCATTGATCCTATCTCTTTCTATATGAACAAAATTTCCATTTTCATCCTTTTTATTATCCTCATCTATCTCTTTTGGACAAACTATTTCGATTGAAAAATCATTTCTTTCCGAAAATGGATTAATTAATTTTTCTAATGAATGTTTTAATCGTTTTAGTTGTTCTCTATTCCAATTAGAATAAAGCTTGGTGATTTCTAGGATAGTTCCGTGCAAAGCATTATTTGGGAAAGAAATGTTTTGAGTTTCTTGTTGTTGATACTGTACTTTTACTTCCTCAAAAAGTTCATTCTGATTTATTTCAAATAATGGCCAATCAATATGTATTTCTTCTACTTGGTCACTCTCCTTTGTTTTTGTTTTGAGAACCAAATATCGTCCTAAACGGTCACTTGAGAAACGGCCAATACCTTTGGCACCTGCATAGAAACGTCTTTCCTGAATTTTATCTCGATAATTGTTAATAGAGTTTTTATCTATATCTTCTGTACCATCTTTTTTTGCAGAATATGCAACAAACAACCACTTGTTTTTTATGTCATCCAGAGACATTCCTTTTCCATTATCAGCTATAACAATTTTGTCTTCTTCAATTCGGATAATTACATTTTTAGCTCTAGCATCAAATGTATTTTTAACTAATTCAAATACAGCAATAAAATCGTCAGTAATTAGGTCTTTTCCAATTATATCTTTGAGTCCAGTACTAATTTTGAATTCTAAATCATCTGCCATTTGAAACGATTTTATTTAGAATGATACCTGCTTGCTCTCCAAATAATGGTGGAATGGCATTTCCAATCTGGGAATATCTTGGGACTTCCTGAGTTCTTTGTTTACCACCAGTAGTATACCGACCTTTAAATTCAAACCAGTCATTAAACGATTGAATTCTTGCATATTCCCTCACTGTAAATATCCTCGGTTCACAGTAATGAATATAATCATCAGGAAGAGTTGTAATTGTTGGGATTAGAGTATTTCCAGCTAATGGAATAATAGTCCTCTTTTTAAGATTAAATTTTTCTTTTAATTCGTTTGAAAGTGATTTATTCCTTTCAGCAAATCTTAAAATATATTCAAATTTCTTTATAGTTGATTTTGTATGATTTGCAAATCGATGACTATCTGGTAATTTTCCTTCAATTTCACCCCTTAATAACTTTTGATAATTGGAATTTGGATTACTATATAAACCTGCTCTAAATGATTTTGAATCAGGAGATGGAATTTCATTAATTCTTAATAGATCCGAAATGGCATCATCCAATGTATTTGTTAATCCAATTCTTTTTTTAATAAGAAATTTTTCTTTATTTCTATCTATTAGTTCAAAAAAATCAGTAGGGAAAATATTTTTAACAATATCCCTCCTTACACCAACCAGTATAAAACGAGTTCGTTTTTGAGGAATTCCAAATTCCGAAAAGTCAATTAACCTCCCAAAAACCTTGTAACCTAAATAATCATCTTTTTCCGAACTTTTTTTTAGTTCTTTTTGTACAAATTCAGAATATATTCTACCCTTAACTTTGTTTTTATCAAATTGCTGAGTAAATCCTTTAACATTCTCAAAAAATATTACTTTGGGTTGAACTAGCCTGATAAATCTAATATAAGATACTATAAGTCTATTTCTTGTGTCTTTTTCTAATCTACGTCCTGCTGATGAAAAGCCTTGACATGGAGGCCCACCTGCAACCATATCCACTTTACCTCTAAGTTCTTTCAAGTTTGTAGAATATTTTTTGAGAACTTCGTTAATATTATGGTTCGACTTTGGTAGCCAAACTGGCCAATTAAAATGTTGTTTTGAGTCAATTAAATTATGAGAAAGAGTTTGAAATGCGTCTGGACTATTTTCAATAGCAAATAAGCCTTTCCAATAACCAGAATTAAACAAGCCAAGCGATAATCCACCACATCCAGCAAATAAATCAATATATGTGTTTTTTATACTCATTTACAACATCACTTTGTTGAATTTATCAATGTTCGGGCATCAACGTCAAGAACTTTTGCTATTTCAATCAAAGTTTCTAAAGATGGTTGCCTTTCATTGTTACACCATAGAGAAATCGTAGAGGGATTCTTTCCCATTTTATTAGCTAACCATTTATGCTTAATATTAAGTTCTGATAATACAACCCGAATTCTATTTATTTCCTTATTCATAGATATCTTTGCATATTAAGCAAAGATATTAACATATATGTAAATTCCAAGAAGTTAGTAATCTTATTTACTAACACCAACCCGTGAACATCGTTTACTTAATTTGCAACTACGACAAAGAGGATTACTTTTTTTACATATTAAAGCAGCATAATCTAAAATAGCCCAATTTAATTCTTTTGAATTATCGACACGCACAACCCGGTATGCTAAAGTCTGTAAATACGGGTCATATCTTATGTCAGAAAGTTTTCTTTTTCCAAAAAACCTCTCTAACAATCTTGCCATATTTACATCCAATAATGGTGACTTCTTATTTAAGATATAGAGTTCATACGCATTTGTTATATATTGTCCCATCATTGGAATTTCCGCAACCTGGTTTCGTTCTTTAGGAAATCTTCCCTTCCTTTTTTTTAATTCTTGTGCCAATTTGAAAAGTCTACTACCTCTTTGTTTGTATAATCCCAATGGTTTTGTTATTTCTTGTAACTCTTGTTCTGTTGCTTCACCAAGTTGTTTCCAACTTGGATAAGCTTTTAGAAAAGGTGGTAGAAATTTAGCAACAGTCTCTGCTTTTGTTCTTTGCAAGAAAACCTCGGAAATAATCAATTCGTAGTTTGTTGCAGATTTATTCCTCCAGAAAAATGACCGACCATTGTACTCATACCATTTAAGTAATTTCTCCTGGAAAAACTCAATATCAGATTCGTATATGAAAGTATCTCTATTCACAATGTAAAGTTACTCAATCTAGATATGTTGGAAAAATTTGACTCTTTTGAAAGCTGAAGTACAACCTGTGTATTAAAGCTTATAAATGAGCTAAATGTATGTTAGGTGCAGGTTTTTATCCATTCTTTTAGAATATTGTAATCTTTTAATGAGATGATATTCTTATTCTTTTCTTGTAATTCCCATGCGCCTTTCGTAAATGAAGAAGTAGTGACAATCATTCCTAAAGTCGCCTTATCCAAAGTTACGGTCCCATAAAGGCTTCGAATGCAATCAACTCCCACAAGTTTATCTGGTGAATATCTTTTACATTCAACTAAACATAAAATTTCTGAGCCATCGGGGGTATAGTATCGTGCTATTATATCTTTTCCTCCATCCCTAGTTGCTGGTGTCAATATAGTATCATATCCAAAATTATATTTCAATAGGTGAGCTACTAATTCTTCAAATTTTCTTGAGTCTAGACTATATAAATCTTTTGGATTTTTTTTTAACAATTCAATCATTTTCTTATAAAAATCCTCTGTCGCAACAATTATTCTCTTCTCATCAATATGTGATCTAGTAGTAGACAAGTTTTCATACAAGAGAAAATCTTCAGAGTATTTCCATAATGATTCAAAATACTGAATCTGATTCTTTAATATATATTTATGCTCTACTTTATAGATTGGGACAGGAAATTTTTTTAAATCAGGAATACTATCATTAATACAATATGCAAATTCTCTGTCAATTAGGAACATGTCATTGCCTACCTGATGTTTAATCCTTTTAATTTCAAAAGTGTCCTCAAGATGTTTG
>CAZWGG010000200.1:0-8590 GCA_964633305.1 uncultured Bacteroidales bacterium | reverse complement strand
AATTAAACACATAGGCTTTGAAGAATATATCAATAATAAAGTAAAGATTATTTATGTGCCGACTATGCTCTTAAAATGGCCATTGAGAGCCTTTCTGGATTATTTCTGGCTTAAACAAGCAATAAAAAAAGAAAATCCTGGCATTGTGTTTACGTTAGGCAATTTACCTGCCCTAACTCAATACCCGCAGGGGATTATATTTGATAACCCATTTTGTACATTAACACATTTTAAAAACCTTAACTTACAATTTATTGATTGTATAAAACATCAATTAAGAAATTATATATTTAAAACAAGACTAAATTATATAAGCCTTATCTTTCCTCAGACAAAAATTCAGGATGAATTGTTAAAACTTAAATACGGTAATTTTGCATCAAGTTTTATCCTGCCAAATTCAATTACATCATTGCCCCAGTCAAAAAATTCAAGTCCCGATATTTTTAAAAAATATCCTGCCCGCAATCCTAACCGGAAAATACTGTTGGGACTTAGTTACTATTATCCACATAAAAATCTGGAGGTGCTTTTAAACGTTGCCGAAAAGGCTAAAAAAGAAGACCTGCCGTTTCTTATTTTGCTGACAATAGATAGAAATCAGTCTGCAAGGGCCAAAAAACTCTTAGAAAAAATTACATCAAAAGGTTTGGAAGATTATATTTTCAATGTGGGAAAAATCTCAGGAGAAAATCTAAAACAAGCATATTGGTTATCAGATGCATTGATTCTACCAAGTTTATTGGAATCTTACACTTCTACATACCTGGATGCCATGAATTTTAGTAAGCCCATTTTTACTTCTAACCTTGATTTTGCAAAAGATGTTTGTAATGAAGCTGCTTTTTATTTTGACCCTTTTGATCCGGAAGACATATTACAAACTTTAAAAATGGTATTTGATAATCCAAAGACTATAAAAAACAAAGTGTCCAAAGGATTGAAATTGATATCTGAACACCCCGATTGGGACACTATTGCCGAAAAATATCTTACAGAACTTAAAAAATTAGTAGATGAATAAAAAATTGGTGAGCATAATTCTACCTGTTTTTAATGGTGAGAAATACCTTTCATATGCAATTGATTCTGTTCTGAAACAAACATATCTTTATTTTGAATTCATTGTTATTAACGACGGGTCAACCGATAATACATCAACAATTCTTACTATTTACAAAGAAAAATATCCCAGGATACAAGTTATCACTCACAATACCAATATTGGAATTGTAAAATCTCTAAATGAAGGATTAAAACTGGCCAAAGGTGAATTCATTGCAAGAATTGATTCTGATGATATATGGCTCACTGACAAACTTAACAAACAAATTGAATATCTTGTTAAAAACCCTGACATATATCTTTTGGGAACAGCAAAAAAAGTTATTGATAAAAATGGGGAAATTTTACCATCAAAAGAAAAGCAATTTTATAAATATCTTGTTATTAAAAAAGAAATTATAAAGGGTAATTTATTTTGTCATTCTTCAGTTGTATTCCGTAAAGAAATTTTAAACGAAGTAGGATACTATAATGAAAAATTTCTTAATACAGAAGATTACGAATACTGGATTAGAATTTTATCCTATAAAAAAGGAGAGATAATGCCTGAGCCACTTGTATATTATCGAGTACACGGGGAGATGGTATCGCTTAGAAAGAGAAAACAACAATTTAAATATGTAATACGGTCAAAAATAAATGGAATTTTTAAGTGCCATTATTCATTATTCAACTTAATATATATAGTAAAAGATATTTGGCCCTTACTTATCCCTAATTTCTTAATTAAACTAAAAAAGATGATTATAAAACCAGCTTAGTATTTGTCAATTAAAAGCTTTATCCTTATTTTATAATATAGTTTCAATAATTCGACTAAAAAAGAATTTATCGTTGGATTGAAGCGTTCATATTCAGCAATTGGCATCCTTTCAAATGTATGCTGTTCAATAAGCTTAATAACTGCTGGTTTGAGTTCTATTTCCCACGCATTACTTCTGCTTCCATCCGGGTTATCATCAATCTTTTGATGCAGTATTTTTTCAATATCTGACAATAAGTTAAATAGTTTACCTTTTCCAATAACTTTAAAAGAAGGCGTTTCAATCCCCAGGAATTTACCTAATTCTTTCAATTGTCCTGGTAAATCCAAAAGAAGCTTTTCATAATAGACCAGGTGAAAATTAGTGTCTTTTGAATAAATTTTAGCTTTTTTATAAAAATACAACCAGGTATGAGCGCTGATGAGAGGATTTTTATAAAATGAAAGTGTTGGAAAAAGTTTAGAAGCACTATATTGTGAATTAAACACTGCCCTTGGGTCTCTTAATAAACAAATATGTTCTAATTTAAATGGTTGCTTATTCAAATAACCCTTATTTTCATGTAAAGAAAATAGGTTTGGTTGTTTGAACATCCAAATATCAGCTTTACTTCCAAGTTTTGCGGCATATAACTTCAGCATTTCAATAAAAACATCAATATTCTTAGTTGCTATATCCCAGCTCCTGTTAATTAGTTCTTTTAAAGGCCATTGTTGTAATTGATAGTTTTGTTTTGTTTTGATTAATAGTCTCTTTTCTAAGAATTTATTCCCCTTAAACTTTTGCAAAGGATTTTCTAATAAGTACCGACTTAAGCCCCCGGCTTCGGGAAATACAAAAACGCTAGGACATCTGCTTATCTGGTTAGCCAGAAATGTAGAGCCGGAGCGGTCAACATATGTTAAGATTATTAGTTTCAAAGTGGATAATTATAGTCTTTTATCCTTTTTAATTCATGAATTTTTATTAGTTGTTGATTCGACTCAGAAAAATAATCATGAAGAATTTTGCTATTTCTTTCGCCAATAAAGTCTTTGTTATTTAGTTCATTGCCAAAAAAATTGATCGAATTCAACTTTTCAAAAAAGACTAAAGAGAAAAAATGCCAATAAGGTATATGAATTAAATATCTCTTTTTTGCCTCAATTAAATGCATCCAGGGAGGTTGTTCTTTTGTAAGGTAATTACTATATCTTTTTAATGATAAAAACATTTTAGACAATTTTTTATTTTTTTTACTATAATTAAGTCTAATTATATTTGTCCGGAAATTATATCGATTACAAAATTTCTCAATAAATAATCTCGGATTAATTCGAAAATCTTCATATAAATATATATGTACATTTTTCTCCCCAAAAATTTCCTTATAGATATTCAATGTCAGGTGATACTTATGTTTCAATCCTCCAAAAGGTATAGAAGAATTATATGGAAATAGAAATTCGTTAAACTTGAGGGTACCTCCGATTTTAATATAATGACTATAATTTGAAACATACTTATCAATCTGATTTCGAATAAATATAATTATGATTGGTGTTTTAAATAGATTTTGATATACAAAAGCATTTTCCCTTATTTTATCACTTGATCCCAGCATACTTTCATCACTTATAACCAGAGGATTTTTCAAATTGGATAATATGCTACCTATTTCATCATAGGTAACTTTATTAAGTTTCTTATCGAATTTTTTTATCACTCCGCAGTAACTATAGAATTCAATGTTTTCAATTTTTGGAAATAACTCTTCTTGAAACCAGGTTGTTCCGGTTTTTGGGTATCCAATATGCAAATATGTCTTCGTTTGTTTAAACATTAAAAAATCTTTTAAAGTAAGAAAATATGTCCATATTTTTATTTAAAACAAAAGCTACTAATTTTTGAATGTTCTTATACTTGTGTTTGGTATAATGAAAAATCTTAGGTCTAGCAATTTTATAATTATCTTTAATTATTTTCTTAAGATAATCAATTGAATTAAAATTATATTCCCTGGGTAAAATATAGAACCTCAGATCACTATTCCATAACAATTCTCTCATTATTGCCTGATCATCAAAAAAACCTTTACTTTTATAGATATCAAGGAGATTATGTAACCAGTTTTTCACATCAGGGGCATTACTGTACAAAATTAATCCTCCTTGTAATGGTGAAAAGCAATAAGGGATATTATCACTTACTGCTCTTGTTTTTTTACCTTGGTATGCAATATAACCATGCTGTATTTGATACCTGAAATTTCTCTCATGGCCATGACAAAAAGCCAAATCAAATTTAGAAAATAACTGAAATAATTCGGAAATATCATCGAGAATGTAGGTATCAGAGTCTAAATAAAGTGTATAACTATAAGGTGTTAATAACAAAGATCTTAACTTGTCAAGCATATACTGGCTGTGGTCAGTTATTGATTTGGGAATTGGTATAATTTTATCCCAACAATCTTCATTTTTTATGTCCACACTTGTGCATATTGAACATTTAATAGCAGAATTGTGGCTTTTAATGCTTTTTGCCGATAGCATTGCTTGTTTAACATAGACAATATCTGTTGCACAATATAGTACACCTGAATTCTTTAAAATATTATAATCACTTCTATAATGGATATCCAAAATTCCTTATTTTATATAATTTATGCTTGTGAATTAATATTGAATTAGATTTTTTATAATATTCACAAATATGCTCATATAGTTTTTTACGAAATATTTTTTTTGCATCTAGATGCTTACCAAAAAGAGAAAATTGGTTTAAAAAATCCAAAAAAAATCTTGAATATTCATAAAATGCAGGGATATGAAAAAGGTAATACTTATTAACAATATTTTTCTCTGTAAAACAATTTAACAATTTGGCAGATTTACAAACATACTTTCGGTAACCTGTATTTATCTCATTAAAATTTAAAGAGTTAACGTCCAAATCAAATTCAAGTTGTTCAGAAAATTGTTTGACAAATTGTTTTCGATTAGCAATATACTCTTCATATAAGAATACATATACATTTCTTTTGCCGAACAATTCTTCATATAATTCAATTATATAATGATATTCAAAATGAGAAAATGAAAACATAGCAATATCGTTTAATTTTTGAAATCTTTTATGAAATATATATTTTGAGATTCCATAATTTCCACCACATTTAATGTATTGAATATAGGCAGATGCTATGATTTCGAGTTGGCTTCGAATAAACAATACTATTACAGCATCAGGAAAAACCTGCTTTAATCGATTTGCATGTTCTTTAGTCAAATATCCACGTAACCCAAAGTTGTGATTAGTTCCAACAAAACCATGATTACTGATGATAATCTTGTTCGTGAAATGTTTATACTTTTCTGTTACCTTTTTAGGATTATAAATAAAACTTTCCGGGGCAATTATATTATTATAAACTTCATTTCGGTTTACAGCAATAGCATTTTTTATATTAGGAAAATAAACTTCTTGAAACCATCGCGTTGCAGTTTTTGGATATCCTATGTGTATGTAAACTTGCATTTAAAGTTAAATAACTGAATTTTAATCTAATCAATAGAAAGATACATCAAATTTTTTGAATCATAAAACCAAATCTTGCGTAAAATGAAGTATCAGATAAAAATTTTATTTTTTTTTTTTTTATGTTTGATGCTTTAATTAAGATTCCTTAAATACTGATTATGAAAAATAATTACATTTTCAATATTTTCACAAAGCTCATCTTTGTTTTCATTTTGATAAATTTGGTGTACCTGCCTATTCTTAGCCAAAACTGGGAATGGACCAAACATTTTAGTGGTACTAATCAAATTAAAGTAAATTCAAAAGCTTATTCAGTAACAGATAATTCCGTTGTAGCTGCAATAGAATTTAAGGGAAGTATGACAGAAGGTGTAAATAATTTTACTTCTCTGGGTTTAAACGATATCTTAGTTGTTAAATACAATTCAACAGGTAATTTACTATGGACTTCACAAATTGCAAGCACTGGTATAGATATCCCTAAAGACATTTACATAAATAATCTTGGTGAAATATTTGTGACTGGAAGTTTCAGTGAAACAGTAACTTTAGATGGAAAAACTATTGTTTCAGAAGGAAGTGAGGATGTTTTTATAGCAAAATATAATGCTGATGGAACATTAGTATGGATAAAAAACGTTGGATGGGGACCAGAGGTTGACCGTGGCAATAATCTGGCTTTTGATAATCAGAATAACATATATCTTGTTGGTTTTTTCAATGATAAAATTATTTTTGGGCAAGATACTTTACACGCAAATGCTTCAACAGATAATTTTCTTCTAAAACTTAATAGTTCTGGACAATATCTCTTATCATTACATTATAAAGGAAATGATGATAATACGCGGTTAAATTCAATTGCAACTTCAATTGGTGAAGATAAATTAATTAGTGGATTCTTTATTGATACATTAATTTTTCCAAACAATGATACTTTAATTGGCAAAGGCAATGAAGATCTTGTTGTATTTAAATTAGATGTTAATGATAATATACAATGGATAAGACAAATTGGAGGTATAGCTTCAGATATAGGATATGATGCGAAATCAGATGATTTCGGAAGCATATTTGTTGTAGGTCAAATTGAAGGAACTGTTGAGGTTGATAGTACAGATAAAGCAGTATTTGATGCATCTACAATTACCAGTAACGGAAGCACAGATGTATTTCTTGCAAAATATAATAAACAGGGACGTTTACTTTGGAAAAAGAATTTTGGCGGAAAAGGAGATGATATTGGTAGTGGAATTGAGATAAATCAGAATTTAGTTCATTTTTCTGGACATATTTCAGATACCGTAATACTAGGATTGGATACCCTAACTTCGAGTGGTTTATCTGATAATAATGCTTGCTTTGGTGTTGTGAATACAAACGGGGACTATATAGACCTGGAACAAGTTTTAGGAGATGGTATTGACAGAGCTTTAAATATTGCATATGATAACCAGGGAGGTGAATATATTGGTGGATTTTTTAGATCCACTGAATTGGAAGTTGGAAATTTCACTCTTACTAACGCTTCTCCATATTCCCGAGAAGGGTTTCTGGCTAAATGGAACTCAAAATTCTCAATATCAGTTACTTCAAAAGAGGATGTAAGCTGCAACGGTATAAATATTGGTGAGGTTACAGTAACACCATATTTTGGCACTTATCCATATACATATCAATGGTCACATGACCCGATGCTAAATGATTCAACAGCAACGGATTTATCAGGAGGAATTTATAAAATAAAAGTTATTGATGCTAATTTAAAAACCGATTCGTTATTTGTGACAATTTCCGAACCCTCCTCTATAACAATCTCTCCCTCTAAAACCGATGTTTCGTGTTATAATGGAAACGACGGGGCCATTGATATCACAGTTAGCGGGGGTGTTGCATCAGGTGATTATGGATACTTCTGGCTAACTGACATAGGTTCGGGTGTTATACCAACAGATGAAGATCAAACAAGCCTTACTTATGGCAATTATTTTATTACAGTAGTAGATGATAATGGTTGTGAAGCCTACGATACTTTTGCTATAACCCAGCCTGAAAAAATTACATTCGCCCAATCAATAGTTACTAATGTTACCACACCTCCCGGAAGCAATGGGGCTATTGATCTTACCGTTTCAGGAGGGGCCCCTGGTTATGCATATAGTTGGAACGGCCAGGGGGGTTATACCTCAAGTAATGAAGATATTAACAGTCTGGATGGAGGTACGTATACGATACAGGTAACAGATTCCAAATCATGCGCAAGTGATACATCATTCCTTATTGACGACGAAACCATATTAATTGCTTATATATCTGGAAAAAACAACGTAGACTGTAAAGGCAATGCAAATGGCAGCGCCATTGTTTCGGTTGCCTCGGGAGGATCGGGAAATTATTATTATTATTGGCGATTATTCCCATCTGCCGATACTATTCAAGAAGGTATTAGCAACACGATAACAGGGCTCGATGCCAGGAAATATACGGTTATTGTTAAAGATATTGATAGTGTGAAGTCAACTGTTGTTACATTTGAGATTTTTGAACCATCTCAAGATTTGGCCCTTTCTATTAATCCTGCTCACCTGGCCTGCTTTGAAGACACTTCGGGAATTGCCGATTTGTCTGTTAGCGGGGGTACCCTTCCATATACATTTGCCTGGTCAAACGGGGCAACTTCAGAAGACATTGTTAATGTTGAATCAGGAACGTACTCAGTAGTTGTTACAGACGCAAACAACTGTAATGATAATATAGCAGTTCAGCTAAACGAACCTTCCCCATTAAATTTAACCATTGTAATTGATCAACAGATTTTATGTAACGGTGAATTATCAGGAAGGTTAAGGGCCGATGTTACAGGCGGTACAGGCACAAAATCTTACCTGTGGGATGATCCTGCCAGTCAGAATACAAGTCTTGCAACAGGAATTGGAGACGGGACTTACCATGTATTAGTCACCGACCAAAACAACTGTGAAATAACAAATTCTGTTGAACTTGTTGAACCATCGGAAATATCGGTGACTGCAGACCTGCAGAACCCAACCTGCTATGGGTTAACAGATGGGCGTATTATACCGACTGTTACAGGCGGTACAGCTCCCTTCGAATATGTTTGGTCAACCGGCTGGTCTTCACGTATAATAAGTTTTATTGGTGACGGTGACTATTCGGTTACTATTACCGATGACAACAACTGTACTGATTTCCAGGAATACACACTAACCGAACCTACA
>CAZWGG010000199.1:0-8612 GCA_964633305.1 uncultured Bacteroidales bacterium | reverse complement strand
TCTTACATTTACCCGTCCTGTAGCAGAGATACGTATAGGGATACTTACTATTAAAGAAAAATGGCAATATTGGTTAAAATCAATATGTTCATATTTTACCCAGCCATATCTTAGTGAGAAATTTCTTCTTGTAACAGGTAAAGAAAATATACTTATTAATGGTTCTGTGAGTCCCACAAAAGAACTTGTTGATGAAATTATTATCTTGAAAGAAAACCAGGCCCTTGTTAAAGATAATGTCATTATTGCATGCAATACAGGGGCGCAAATTCCCTCAAATTTTTCTTTTGACAAATTAGATGGCTATGGTGTTATAAACACAAAATGCGATTTACTGAAGTTAAACTATCTGTGGGAGATATTTAAAAACAATGGTCAGGAATTGATAAAAGATTTCAATCTATTAACCGAGAATCGTACATCAGTACCTGTGAGTTCTACGAATACTGTTATAAAACCGGAAAATGTATTCATTGAAGAAGGTGCAACTATTGAATGTTCAATTTTAAATGGTTCATCAGGCCCGGTTTATATTGGCGAAGGAGCTGAAGTAATGGAAGGTTCAATGATAAGAGGCCCCTTTGCCCTGTGCGAAGGTTCCACACTTAAAATGGGCTCAAAAATATATGGTCCTACTACTATTGGGCCACATTCAAAGACTGGAGGAGAAATTAATAACAGCATTATATTAGGGTTCTCAAACAAAGCACACGATGGATTTCTTGGTAATTCTGTAATTGGACATTGGTGTAACCTTGGGGCCGACACCAATAATTCGAATTTAAAAAATAACTATGCTACTGTTAAATTATGGAGTTACAAAACAGGAAAATTTGATGACACCGGCCAACAATTTTGTGGTTTGATGATGGGCGACCATTCAAAATGTGGAATAAATACAATGTTTAATACTGGCACAGTGGTTGGAATAAGTGCCAACATTTTCGGTTCGGGCTTTCCCAGGAATTTTATTCCTTCTTTCTCTTGGGGTGGAGCAGCAGGATTTACCATCTATTCATTGTCAAAAGCATTTGAAGTAGCCGAAAATGTTATGACCCGCCGAAATGTTACATTTACGGAAATTGACAAAAAAATCCTTGAACATATTTTTAATATAACATCTAAATATAGAAAGAAGTAACTGAGGAGAAAATAAAAAAATATAAAGCAACAATGGCACGCTGATTGATAATATGTGTATCCAATTGAAAAAATTACATGACCTGACATATTGTCGGGCTTATATTATTATTTAATGCAGAGAAATTAATTATGAGTCAACCCTATAAAGATTTAACAAACGTATACATTGCATCAGCAATAAATGAAGAAACCGATTTCATACCACTTATTTCAGATGAAGACGAAGAAAGTCTCAATAAAACCGAAATACCAAAAATAATTCCGCTTTTGCCTTTAAGAAATACGGTGTTATTCCCGGGTGTTGTTATTCCTATTTCAGTAGGAAGGGACAGATCAATGAAACTTATTCAAGATTTTTATAAAAAAGACAAGATTATTGGCACTGTAGCCCAAAAAGATTCCAATAAAGACGATCCTTCTTTTAACGATTTATATACAACAGGAACCGTAGCCCAAATTATTAGGATACTAGAAATGCCTGATGGGTCTAAATCAGTAATCATTCAAGGAAAGAAAAGATTTCATGTTGAAAATCTTGTAAGTAACGATCCTTATATGATAGCCCAGATAAGTTCATTAGAAGATATTAAGCCTAGTAAGAAAAATGCGGAATTTGAAGCTATTGTTGGATCGTTGAAAGACCTATCACTAAAAATCATACGACTTTCTTCAAATATTCCCCCGGAAGCATCCTTTGCAGTTAAAAATATAGAAAGTTCCTCATTTCTAATAAACTTTATAAGCTCAAACAGTGATATTAAATTGCATGAAAAGCAGAGACTACTCGAAATAGACGAATTGAAAAAAAGAGGGATTGCATTACTCGAATACCTTGCCCGGGAAGTTCAAATGCTTGAATTGAAACTGGATATTCAAACTAAAGCCAAACTTGATCTTGATCAGCAACAGCGTGAATACTTTTTGCATCAGCAAATGAAGACTATCCAGGATGAATTGGGGGGAAGTCCCATGGACCAGGAAATTACAGAACTCAAAAAACGCGGCAAAAAGAAAAAATGGGACAAAGAAATTAATTCAACATTTGAGAAAGAAGTTGATAAATTACAACGACTTAATCCGGCCACTGGAGAATACTCGGTCCAATTGAATTACTTGCAAACATTGCTTGATCTGCCATGGAACCAATACACCAAAGATAATTTTAACCTTAAACGGGCACAAAAAATATTGGACAGAGATCATTTCGGGCTTGAAAAAGTAAAAGACCGTATTTTAGAACATTTGGCGGTCTTGAAACTTAAAGGAGACCTTAAATCTCCTATTTTGTGTCTGATAGGGCCCCCAGGAGTTGGAAAAACATCACTTGGAAAATCTGTTGCTAAAGCATTAAACCGCAAATATGCCAGAATGTCGCTTGGAGGTTTACATGATGAAGCGGAAATTCGTGGACACAGGAAAACATATATAGGTGCTATGCCAGGGAGAATTATACAAAACCTTAAAAAGTCAAAGTCGTCAAATCCTGTTTTTGTTCTTGATGAAATTGATAAAGTTGGCAGAGATTTTCACGGTGACCCTGCTTCTGCATTGCTTGAAGTTTTAGATCCTGAGCAGAACAACACTTTTTATGATAATTTTCTTGAAATTGAATATGACCTTTCAAAGGTACTGTTTATTGCTACTGCTAATACATCGGATACTATACACCGGGCGTTACGTGACAGGATGGAAGTTATTGACTTAAGCGGATATATTTTAGAAGAAAAAGTAGAAATTGCAAGAAGACATCTAATCCCAAAACAGCTAAAAGAACATGGATTAAATAGAAGTAACCTGTTTTTATCAAAATCGGTAATTGAATATCTTGTCGACAATTATACCCGTGAGTCGGGTGTTCGTGAACTGGATAAAACCATTGCAAAAATTTCAAGAATAATTGCTAAAAAAGTAGCAATGGAAGAAAAATTCAATAGAAACTTGTCAAAAGACGATATTCAAAAATTACTTGGGCGTCCCAGATATATTAAAGAAAAATACAGCGGGAATGATTTTGCAGGAGTAGTTACAGGATTAGCCTGGACAGCTGTTGGTGGCGAAATTTTATTCGTGGAAACAAGCCTTAGTAAAGGTAAAGGGACATGGGCCCTATCCGGTAACCTGGGTGAAGTAATGAAGGAATCGGCGATAATTGCATTGGAAT
Source organism: uncultured Bacteroidales bacterium (assembly GCA_964633305.1). Taxonomy (GTDB): domain Bacteria; phylum Bacteroidota; class Bacteroidia; order Bacteroidales; family UBA10428; genus CAZWGG01. The sequence goes on along the minus strand of CAZWGG010000199.1, from coordinate 5,308 downwards.
ATATAAAAGCCAATTCCTATTTACTTGATATTAATACGGGAGTTTTTGAAAAATGGAATGTACATGTGCATGTGCCCGAAGGTGCAATACCTAAAGACGGACCATCAGCAGGAATTACCATGGTAACATCAATTGCTTCAGCATTTACGCAACGACGGGTTAAAAAGAAAATTGCCATGACCGGAGAGTTTACCTTGCGGGGTAAAGTTTTGCCTGTGGGAGGCATAAAGGAAAAGATATTAGCAGCCAAACGTGCTGATATTACTGAAATAATTCTTTCTGAAGAAAACCAAAAAGATATACAAGAGATTAATGAAATATACCTTAAAGGGCTAACATTTCATTATGTGAAAGATATCAAAGAAGTACTGAATATAGCCTTACTGAAAGACAAGATTTCAAAACCTAAGAAAATTGAATAGCCCATTGCAATTTAAAAATGCGATCAATTATTTTTATCAGGATTAAATTTATATAATCCTTGTTATGAGGTTGTTTAGCTAACTATTTATATTTTTATATATAAATATGAAAGCTTTTGTATATATATTTTTACCTCCTGATAGCTGGAAACTTACCGTAGTAATTTTAATGGGAATATTTATGGGAGTGGTAATTTACCTGGTATACATCTCCAAAGCACCTTCCTATTTGTCTGACAACCCTAAAGCATGTGTTAATTGCCATATCATGGCCCCACAATATGCTACATGGAACCATAGTTCACATCGCGAAACAGCTCATTGCAATGATTGTCATGTACCTCACAATAATTTTATAAATAAATACTACTTTAAAGCCAAAGATGGCTTACGGCATGCCACTATTTTCACACTAAGGAATGAACCTCAAGTTATACACATTAATGAAAAAGGAAAAAGAATTGTACAACAAAATTGTATCCGTTGTCATTCTGCACTTCTTATTGATGAGAAACTAGTGACTCAATATACGCAATTAAAATACCACACCACCGGTAGGCGGTGCTGGGAATGCCACCGGGAAACGCCTCATGGCCGTGTGAATAGCCTTACCAGTGTGCCAAATGCAAAGGTGCCCTTGCCTGAAAGCCCTGTACCAGACTGGCTGAAGAAAATGATGGACAATGATAAGAATAAACCTGAATGAGTTAAAGCTGTACATATTGTTTAACGAATAGTTATAAAATAATAGATACTATGAAACCTCTTAACGAACAGATAAAACAAAAACCATGGCTTGGCTGGATATTATTTGTGGCTACAATAAGTATTGTTTTTTTGCTTGGACTGTTGGCTTCATCAATAATTGAAAGGCGCTCTGAAGCTGTATTTGCTTATGTTCCTCAGGTAAATTATTCGCAATGGGAGCCCAGAAATGAAGTTTGGGGTCAGAATTTTCCTCGTGAATATCAATCATACCTGAGAACATCCGATACATTATTCAGGAGCAAGTATAATGGTAATGCAATGATAGATATGCTTGAAGTTGATCCGCGGTTGGTGGTACTATGGGCAGGATATGGATTTTCGAAAGATTACAACCAAGGAAGAGGACATTACTATGCAATTACCGATATTAGAAATACCCTGCGCACAGGAGCTCCTGAAGGAGAAAAACAGAGCCCGATGCCAAATACATGTTGGACCTGCAAAAGTACTGATGTGCCGCGGTTAATATCAGAAAGTGGAGCAGCTGAATTTTATAAAGGCACATGGGAAACAAAAGGGCGGGAAATCGTTAACCCAATTGGCTGCGCTGATTGTCATGATGCAAAGACAATGAATCTCAGAATATCAAGACCTGCGCTTATCGAAGCATTTGAAAGTATGGGAAAAGATATATCTAAAGTATCACACCAGGAAATGAGGTCGTTGGTATGTGCCCAGTGTCATGTTGAATATTATTTTAATAAAGAAAAGATTAAGGGTGTGCCTTATTTAACTTTCCCTTGGGCTAATGGTCTTTCAGTGGACAATATAGAAGAATATTATGACAATATGAAGTTTTCCGACTGGACACATGCCCTAAGCAAAGCTCCCATGTTAAAAGCCCAGCACCCGGGCTATGAAATTTATATGACAAGTGTTCATGCGAAACGTGGAGTTTCTTGTGCTGATTGTCATATGCCCTATAAAGCAGAAGGAGGACAAAAGTTCACCGATCATCATATCCAGAGCCCCCTTAACAATATTGCTAATTCATGCCAGGTTTGCCACCGTGAAGAAACAAATGATCTTATTAAGGATGTTTATGCCCATCAAAATCGGATAATAGAGACGCGTAACATGTTAGAAGAGTTATTAGTGAGGGCCCATGTTGAAGCAAAGTGTGCCTGGAATTATGGGGCCACCGACGAACAAATGAACGATATTCTTCAGCTGATAAGACATGCACAGTGGCGTTGGGATTTTGCTGCGGCCAGCCATGGAGGCTCTTTTCATTCACCGGTTGAAACATCCAGAATTATTAGTGCCGGGATAGTTAAAGCCCAGGAAGCACGGGTAAAGCTTGCCCGTGTTTTAGCTTCACTCGGGCATAATGATGAAATTCAGTACCCGGACATCTCTACCAAAGAAAAAGCACAAAAATATATTGGGCTTGATATGGCTATGCTTCAGGCAGAAAAAGCCCTGTTTAAAAGAAAAATTGTGCCTCAATGGACTGATGAGGCAAAGCATAGAGAAGCTATGTGGGACAAGGAAGAATAGGGCTTTTCTATATACACTTAATCATAACGGGAGTTTTACGATGAAATATTTAAGCAGAAGTACTTACGTCATTAAAAGATACAATTTGAAATCATTATTGTCATAAAATGTAATAGATTGTACGAACCTATTGCAGGCTTTCATGTAAAATTTCCAGTATCTTTCGCCCTGCTTTTGCAATGGAACTCCCAGGGCCAAAAATGGCAATTACACCCGTCTGGTAAAGAAATTCATAATCTTGTGCAGGTATTACGCCCCCCACAATAACCATTATATCTTCACGATCGAGTTTTTTCAGCTCTTCAATAACCTGTGGTACCAGTGTTTTATGTCCTGCAGCAAGACTGGAAATTCCCAGCACATGTACATCGTTTTCAACAGCCTGGAGTGCTGCTTCACCCGGAGTCTGGAATAATGGGCCAATGTCCACATCAAAACCAATATCGGCATACCCGGTGGCAACAACCTTTGCTCCCCGGTCATGGCCATCTTGCCCAAGTTTAGCAATCATAATCCTGGGTTGCCGTCCTTCACGTTGGGCAAATTGTTCACATAGTTCACGAGCTTTGTTAAAATCCTTATCACTACCTGATTCGGAAGAATAAACTCCCGATATTGATCGGATTACGGCCTTATATCTTCCACTAACCTTTTCAATAGCTTGTGATATTTCTCCTAATGTAGCCCTTGCTTTAGCTGCTTCAATTGAAAGTTCGAGTAGGTTTTCGTTGCCCGTCTTTGCCGCTTCAGTAAGCTTATCAAGAGTTGTTTGTACAACATGATTATCTCTTTCTTTTTTTAACTGAGATAATCTTTTAACCTGGTTCTTTCGTACGATGGTGTTGTCAACTTCCAGGATATCAATGGGTTCTTCTTTTTCATTTTTGTACTTGTTCACTCCAACAATAATATCTTGCCCCGAGTCTATCCTGGCTTGTTTTCTTGCAGCAGCCTCTTCAATTCTCATTTTTGGCAAACCGGTTTCAATGGCATGTGCCATACCCCCTAGTTCTTCAATTTCTTGTATATGCTTCCAAGCCTTTTGAGCAAGCCCGTGGGTTAATGATTCCACATAATACGAACCTGCCCAAGGGTCTACCACACGGCTTAACTCTGTTTCTTCCTGAAGGTAAATTTGGGTATTTCTTGCAATTCGTGCTGAAAAATCAGTTGGTAATGCAATTGCTTCATCAAGTGCATTGGTATGTAACGATTGAGTATGACCAAGTGCAGCTGCAGTAGCTTCAATGCATGTACGTGCAACATTATTAAAAGGGTCTTGTTCGGTCAGGCTCCAGCCCGAAGTTTGCGAGTGAGTTCTGAGAGCAAGCGATTTAGGATTTTTAGGGTTAAACTGCTTAACAATTTTAGCCCAGAGCATACGGGCAGCCCTCATTTTTGCAATTTCCATAAAATGGTTCATTCCAATACCCCAAAAAAACGAAAGACGGGGAGCAAAGGAGTCTATGTCTAATCCTGCCTTCACCCCAGTTCTCAGATATTCAAGTCCATCAGCAAGCGTGTAAGCCATTTCGATATCGGCGGTAGCCCCGGCTTCCTGCATATGGTAACCCGAGATACTTATGGAATTAAACTTGGGCATATTTTTGGAAGTATATTTGAAGATGTCTGCAATTATTCGCATAGACATTTCAGGAGGATAAATGTAAGTGTTTCTGACCATGAATTCCTTAAGGATATCATTCTGAATTGTACCGCTTAGCTCCTCTAACTTTGCACCTTGTTCAAGACCAACTACAATATAAAATGCCATTACCGGCAATACGGCACCGTTCATGGTCATGGAAACAGACATTTTATTGAGGGGTATCTCATTAAAAAGAATTTTCATATCAAGAATAGAGTCGATTGCCACGCCGGCTTTGCCAACATCACCTTCAACACGTTCATGGTCAGAGTCGTATCCGCGATGAGTTGCAAGGTCAAATGCAACGGATAATCCCTTTTGTCCGGCAGCTAAATTTCTCCTGTAAAAAGCATTTGATTCTTCAGCAGTTGAAAATCCGGCATATTGACGTATAGTCCATGGCCGCATCACATACATTGTGGAATACGGGCCCCTAAGATAAGGGGGTATACCTGCGGCGTAATCCAAATGTTCCAAATTAAGCAGATCGTTTGCAGTGTATACATTTTTTACCTCAATTTGCTCTGCTGTAGTCCACGAATCAACATTTAAGGGTTTTCCTTTTGATGAGGAGTGTGATTTAATGTTTATTTTGCTAAAATCAGGTTTCATATTTATTTTATTTAAAGAATGAGTACCGGGGGTCTCAGAAATATTTATAAAGGGCTGTTAATTTTTGGCACCATGTTTTTGTATCAAGTGTCTCCATGTTTAGGTTATACCCAATAAATTATGATAGTACGCTAATGTCTCAAGCACATTAGAACGTATGCTGATAAAGTTATTAATCCCAATTTTCTGAAGGTCGGTTTTGCATGCCGGTTCACCTGCAATAACCAATATGATATTTTCATCGATTATTTTTTGAGCTTCAGGAGCATACGTTGCATATTCTTCATCACTTGAACACAGAACAACAATATTGGCTTTTGCAGTCAGTGCTTTTTCCATTCCTTCTTTAATTGAAGGA
>CAZWGG010000198.1:0-8616 GCA_964633305.1 uncultured Bacteroidales bacterium | reverse complement strand
AATTGAACGGTTCAGTTATTAACAAAAACCGGAGGTTTTTAGACAGTCTGACGGTGCAAGAATATGCAATAAAGGACAAGTATTAATTCCTTCAATACTCACTTTGGTAAATAAATGTGCCCGACGGCTTCATTTTCATTAAAGGCCAATAACGATATAATTGGCTCAGCACTTTTATCACCAAATAATTGGGCAACCAACTCTGCCTCATTATTACTGTTAAATGCTTGTTTTTCAATTTGCATAATACTGTTGAAGTCTGAATGAGTGGTTTCCCTGATTAGGATATTTTTTATGTTCATTTATTGTCTACTTATTATGTATAAAGTGATTTGATGTGCAGTGTTTTTTGTCGATATAAACAATATATGTCATGACTTTGGCACTATCCAAAATTAATTATTTTTCACACGAATCAGTATTTAATGATAATCGAAATTCATGACAATAATTACACATAATTTTACAAATTATTTGTTAATTTGTCTTTATGTCTGAACACTAGTATTTATTTGCTTGTTAACTTTATAATATATCTTAATGGCATTATTAGCAGTAAATGATTTAAATAACTTATGCAAGAATACATTAATTGATCATCTTGGCATTGTGTTTACCGATATACAACCTGAAGTAATAAAAGCTACTATGCCTGTAGATAAAAGGACAAAGCAGCCATTAGGCCTTTTACATGGAGGGGCAATTATGGCATTGGCTGAAACGGTTGGAAGTACTGGCTCATATAATTTGGTTGATCGCGATAAATACAATGTTGTGGGAATTGAGATAAACGGAAATCATATAGGGAACACAACGTTAAAATTTGTGTATGCCGTGGCCAGGCTTATCCATAAAGGTCAGAAAACACATGTGTGGAATGTCGATGTGTACGATGAAAAAGACAAACATATATCGGTATGCCGCGTGACAAATATGATACTGGAAAAAACAGGAAAGTAGATTGAGAAAAATGAAAACATTAGTAACAGAAAAACAGAACTTGAAAGATTTGCACCGTGTTTGTTTATTTAATAACATACCTTTTGTTTCTTACAAACCCCCTCAACATATTGGCACTAAAACATTGCTTCAAACCGGAAGTTATCCGAAAAAACTTTCTACCCTCAGAGAACTTACTAACATAAGTGGTTTTATTATTACCCCGTTTTTTAATAAACTGCAAAATACCTCTTTTTTTCTTGAACCGGACATTGTTGTTACCGACCTTGAAATTGATAAAAAGCTTTTGTCGGGGCTGGATAAAATAAAACTTTTTAATTCTATCGAATACCTTAATGGCAAAGGAATTTATGAAGCCAGGATGGATGAATTTACCCGGCAAGTTAAAATTGTACAGCAACACATTGCCAATGGGAATATTAAGAAGGCAGTGTTATCGAGGGTACATATTGAACCTAAAAGCAATAGTTTTGATATTTCACAGCTATTTCTAGAGTTATGCGATAAGTATCCCAATGCTTTTGTTTATGTTTTCCAGATACCACGGGCAGGATGCTGGATAGGAGCAACTCCTGAACCCCTTTTATTAGTAAAGGACAATATTGTTGAAACCATATCACTTGCAGGGACACAAAGGCTTGGAGAGATACCACTCGATGAAATAAAATGGCCACTAAAGGAACTTGAAGAACAGGATATTGTAACACAGTACATAGAAAATGTGTTAGTGAATAATAATATAACCGATTTTAAAAAAACAGGGCCTTTTTCGCAAAAAGCAGGAAACCTGGCTCACCTAAAAACCAGTTTTTTGTTCAATGCCAGTAGAATTGGCAACAGACTGGGAGAATTTGTTGAGATGCTTCATCCTACACCGTCTATTTGCGGGTTTCCGAAAGATGAGGTTTTTGAATTACTTAAGGATATCGAACATCATCACCGTGAATACTATACGGGTTTACTTGGCCCGGTGAATATGGACAATGATACAAGTTTATATGTTAATTTACGATGTATGAAAGTGATTGAGAACAAATTGGCACTTTTTCTTGGTGCAGGCATAACATCTGGGTCAGTACCAGAGAGTGAATGGGAAGAAACCAACCAGAAAAAAATGACATTGTTATCGGTGGTTGAAAAACTAAATAATATACATAATCTAATATGAACTCCCCACGTCAGGGAATAAAAGACATATCTTATATTTGTGCCCGGCATGGCTTACGTTATATGATTATTTCCCCGGGATCACGCAATGCACCTATAATACTCTCTTTTACACAAAATAAAAAAATAACATGCTTACATATAACCGATGAGCGATCGGCTGGTTATTTTGCTTTAGGTATTGCCCGGTTCACCAAACAGCCGGTAGGTTTACTTTGTACATCAGGGACAGCAACATTAAATTTCGGGCCTGCAATAGCTGAGGCCTGTTACCAAAATTTACCCCTGGTTGTATTTACTGCCGACCGGCCCCCGGAATGGATTGACCAGGCCGATGGTCAAACCATAAGGCAATATGATGTTTTCAAAAATCATGTTAAACACAGCTTTGAACTACCTGTTGAAACTTCTAACAGCTACGACCTTTGGTATAATAACAGGCAGGTATCGCAGGCTATCGACATGGCAATTCAACAACCTCAGGGGCCGGTACACATTAATATTCCGTTAAGAGAACCCCTGTATGATACGTTGCCTGAAACCTCAAAACATCTCCGGTGCATACATACCGCAGAAACAGAATATCAACTGCCCGGTGAGGTATTAAAAGAACTCCAAGCAAAATGGAATACCTATTCAAAAAGGCTCATTATTGCAGGGTTTGGTAATTGGAATGAAAATTTGAATAATTTGCTGAATAAAATTGCAGAAAAGAATGAAGCAGTAGTTATAGCGGAAAATATATCAAATGTTTATGGAAATAGGTTTATATATGCTCCCGAGCGGCTTTTTTCTTCTATTGATGAAAATGAAAGCCAAAAATTCACCCCCGAATTGTTGATAACAATAGGAAAAAGTATTGTATCAAAACATATTAAACAGTTTTTACGTAAGCATAAGCCAATTGAGCATTGGCATATTGATCCCGGAGCTGTGCATATTGACACATTTCAAAGTCTCAGCCTAACAATACAGACATGGCCTGAAACATTCTTCAAAGATGTCGTTACGCATTGTACCCCATCGACAATCCAGAAGAGTAATTATGCCAGCCTTTTTCTTGATTATGAAAAAAAAATCAATAGTCGTCATTACGAATTCCTGGAACAGGCTTCATTTTCTGACCTAAAAGCATTTGAAATAATTCTTGAAACTATTCCCAACAATACAAATTTACACCTTGCCAATAGTTCTCCAATTCGATATGCCCAACTTTTTAAAACAAAACCAGGTATTCAATACTATTGCAACAGGGGTACTTCCGGAATTGACGGCTGTGTTTCAACAGCTGCCGGTTCTGCTTATGTTTCGGGTATGCCAACAACCATAATTGCAGGCGATCTTGCATTTATTTATGATTCGAATGCCCTATGGAACAACTATTTGGGAAACGATTTCAGGATAATTATTATTAATAATGGGGGAGGAAATATTTTCAGGCTTATTGAAACAAGTCCTGAAATTGATGTCATCATGGATTATTTTGAAACTCCTCATCAGGTTAATTTAAAATTACTTACTGAGGCTTTCAATATTAAGTATTATTTTTGTACAGATAATGATAGACTGAAAGAACAGGTTGCGAAGTTCTACAAAGAACCGGGGCCATCTGTATTGGAAATAAAAACAAATTCGGCGGTTAATACAAAAGTCTTTAAGGAATATTACGGGTACATAAAAAAATGATATGAAAAAATGATATGAAAAAATGATATGAAAAAATATAACTGGACTACCATTAAAGAATACGAGGAAATAAAATTTGATTTTTTTGAAGGGATAGCCAAGATTACCATTAACCGGCCACGATACCGGAATGCCTTTACTCCGGATACAGTAAAAGAAATGTGTGAAGCATTGGGTTATTGTCGTGAAAGCCAGGATGTTTTCGTGGTTGTTCTTACAGGTGAAGGGGATAAGGCATTTTGCAGCGGGGGTGACCAGAATGTTAAAGATTGGGCTGGCTATGTTGGCAAAGATGGTGTAGCCAGGTTGAATGTCCTTGATTTGCAACGTATGATACGTTCTTTGCCTAAGCCTGTTATAGCTATGGTAAACGGGTACGCCATTGGTGGGGGCCATGTGTTACATGTAATGTGCGATTTGACTGTAGCTTCGGAAAATGCCAGGTTTGGACAAACAGGCCCAAAAGTAGGAAGCTTTGACGCGGGATTTGGATCTTCGTACCTTGCCCGGCATGTTGGACAAAAAAAAGCCCGTGAAATATGGTTCTTATGCGAGCAATACACTGCAAAAGAGGCTTTTGAAATGGGGATGGTAAACAAGGTAGTTCCTTTTAACCAGCTTGAAGATATTACTATTGAATGGTGTAAAAAAATTATGAAAAGAAGTCCCTTAGCTTTACGAATGATTAAAGCCGGGCTAAATGCCGAACTAGACGGACAAGCAGGCATACAGGAGCTGGCAGGTAATTCTACCATGCTTTACTACATGACAGACGAAGCACAGGAAGGTAAAAACGCTTTTCTTGAAAAACGTGACCCCGATTTTAAAAAATACCCAAGATTGCCTTAATAATCAATTTTTGGTGTAATCAAAAATTAAATTATCAATTTAATATCAAAAAGTATCTCAAATTTGTAATTGATATTCAGATATAATAATTTTGATATAAAAATTATGACTAATTGGAATTTACACATTGCATCGAATCCAAAGAAATTATATGAAAACCTGTAATTAAAGGCACGAGGATACCCATGGATTTGATTCTTGAAAAATTAGTGCTACTGAATCAATTAAAAACGAAATTATATATTCAAAGGCTTCCTGATGCTGTCAAATATCATCATCATGAACTTATAAATAATTTCTCTGTTTTAAATAATAATGGATTAAGAATTAAAAGAACGCCCAAGAAATAAAAAGATAAGTTAATGAATAACCTTTCCGCCTGGATACAAGCCATAAGGCCAAGGACACTTCCCCTTGCACTATCGAGCACCGTGCTTGGAAGTTTTATTGCAGCATCGGAGAAAAAGTTTAATTTATCGGTGTTTGTACTTGCTTCTTTAACCACCCTGCTATTACAAATTTTATCGAATCTTGCCAATGATTATGGAGATTTTACTAAAGATACGGACATAAACGGAAGACTAGGTCCTAAGCGAATGCTACAGAGCGGTTTGATTAAACCCAGGCAAATGACTATAGCCATTTTTACAGTAGTTTTGTTTTCTATAATTAGTGGTTCATTACTTATATTTACCGGCACGCGAGGGGATGGTTTTGGCATTAAGGTTTTTTATTTTTTCTTGGGTTTTGCAGCTGTTATAGCGGCTGTAAAATATACTATTGGCAAAAAACCTTATGGTTATGTTGGTTTAGGCGATCTATTCGTGTTTATCTTTTTTGGCCTGACCGGGGTTATCGGCACGTATTATCTTCATGCCCATCATTTTAAAATAGATGTATTATTGCCTGCTACATCAATAGGTCTTTTAAGTGCCGGGGTATTGAACATTAATAATCTTCGAGATTACCAGAGTGACAGAAAAGCCAGCAAGCGTACATTTGTTGTTCTAATCGGTAGCCATTGGGCAAAGCTTTATCATCTTTCACTCGTGGCCGGGGCGGTAATTACAGGAAGCCTTTATACCCTTATTAATTTTAAATCAGGGTATCAATGGTTATTTTTAGTAAGTACCCCTCTGCTATTCCAAAATATCTTAGCTGTTTTTAGGTATACAAAACCTATTGAGCTTAATGTCGAACTTAAAAAGCTTGCTTTTTCTACCTTACTCTATTCTTGTTTATTTGGTGTTGGGTTAGTAATTTAACAATAATTTTTTATTGATGCTCGAAGCCAGTTTTCGTGAATATCTTTTTAAGTTTAAATTTCCGGCAGGCACTTCACGTGGAACTTTGCATGAAAAAAAATCATGGTTTCTCATCCTGAAAAAAGAAGCTGTTATTGGAGTAGGAGAGTGCTCATTAATACCGGGGTTAAGCCCTGAAGATAAAAGCAACTATGCAGAGAAACTTGCTGATCTTTGTGAATATATAAACAAAGGCAATAATCCCCTGGAATTTAACCTGAAGGAATATCCCTCTATAGGTTTTGGATTAGAAATAGCCCTTAAGGATATTGAAACAGGTGGAAAAAGAGTTCTATACCCATCTGAGTTTACTAATGGCAAACACGGTATTCCAATAAATGGATTAATATGGATGGGAAGTAAAGAGTTTATGAAAGAACAGGTAAAGAACAAGATCAAAACAGGCTTTACCTGTTTGAAGCTAAAAATCGGCGCATTAGATTTTAGCTCCGAAAATGAATTTTTAAGTGAGATAAGAAAAGAATTTCCCGGGCTTGAAATAAGGCTCGATGCCAATGGCGGTTTTAATCATACCGACGCATTATATAAATTAAACCAACTTTCGAAATACCGGGTACACTCTCTTGAGCAACCCATTAATCCGGGGAATTATGACCTAATGGCTGAAATATGTGAGAAATCACCCATACCCATAGCTCTTGACGAAGAATTAATAGGAATTTCGAATATTGAGGAAAAAAGAAAACTATTGAAAACAATTAATCCTACTTTCATTATCCTTAAACCGAGCCTTATTGGTGGCATTAAGATGACAAAAGAATGGATAAACCTGGCAGAAGAAACAGGCATAGGCTGGTGGGTTACTTCAGCACTTGAATCAAACATAGGATTAAATGCCATTGCCCAATGGGTGTATACCCTAAATACAATTGTTGTGCAAGGGTTGGGTACGGGGCAGTTGTATGAAAATAATATTAATTCACCCCTTGTTATTAAAAGTGAAAGTTTATGGCATAAGCCGGGTATAAATTGGGATTTAAAAGCTATTCTATAATGAGTAAAGAATATTCGTCTATTAAGTTAAACGGGAAACCATATTCAAATAAAGAGTTACAGGAAACCTGTTTAAATTTATCATCTTGCAATTCTTTTGCTGATGAACAAAGAAAAATTTTTCAATTCATAACAGAATGGCTGGATAATAGCAAAACGATACTTGTATCAACATCTGGTTCTACCGGTAAAAGAAAAACAATATATTTGTATAAACAACATATGATTAATTCGGCAAGATTAACCGTACACTTTTTTAACCTTACCAAGAATGATACAGTGTTGTTATGTCTTCCTGTTGAATATATTGCAGGAAAAATGATGATTATAAGAGCACTTGTTTCCGGTTTTAATCTTATTACCATACCCCCATCGGTTAATCCATTTGCCAAGTTAAATCAGCCAATTGATTTTGTGGCCATAACACCTCAGCAGTTTTATCATTCTTTGAATGATATACAGCATTTACCTGTGAAAAAAATAATTATAGGTGGCGGAGAGATTCCACAAGCATTGGAGAGTAAAGCACGTGATCTTCATGCAGAAGTTTATGCCACGTATGGCATGACTGAAACATGCTCTCATATAGCAATAAGAAAAGTAAATGGGTCAAATGCTTCAGATTTTTATCAAACATTTGAAAGAATAACAGTAGAGAAAGATGAAAGAGAATGCTTGGTAATTCATGCACCTATGCTTTCCGAATATAAGATTATTACCAATGATATCGTAGATTTATATAATGAAAACTGCTTTAAATGGCTGGGGAGGTATGATCATGTTATTAATACAGGAGGAGTTAAAGTATTTCCGGAAAAAATTGAGAAGAAGATATCAGAAATAATTAGTAACCCACTTTTTGTCACTGCTTTGCCTGATATTGAACTTTCCGAAAAGGTTGTACTCGTGCTGGAAGAAAAACTTATTTCAAAAAATAGAAAGAAAGAACTTATAAAAAAAATAAAAGGGATATTATCAAAATACGAAGTTCCAAAAGATATTTTACCTGTTGAAAAATTTCGATACTCGTCTACAGGAAAAATATTGAGGAAAGAAACACTGCAGCAAATCATAAAAGATATTTGAAGAATCGACGTCAGGGTTTTTAGATTCAAGTTGATATGAAGAAGAAAGTATTACTGGGAATGAGTGGAGGAATTGATAGTACAGTAAGTGCTATTTTACTTAAAGAACTTGGCTACCAGGTTGTGGGCATTACTTTTTCACTTATAGAAGAAAAACTAAAGGATTATTCTGTTTCTTTCCCTAGTGAATTTCAAGATTTATGCAATGAATTAAGTATTGAACATCACACGATTAATCTATCGGATCAATTCGAAACAGAAGTTCTCGATTATTTTTTTGAAGAATACATTACCGGGAGGACCCCCTTCCCTTGTCTTATATGTAATAATAAAATAAAATGGCCATATTATGACAATTATGCTAAAATATTTGGTTGTAATTGGATATCTACCGGGCATTATGCAAGAATTCACACTGATGAAAACAAGTATTATGTGCAATGCAGTACTGACAAGGATAAAGATCAATCATTTTTTTTATGGGGAATACCCCAGGAAATTTTGAAGAAGACAATATTTCCTCTTGGAAACAGGAACAAAAGCGATGTAAG
>CAZWGG010000197.1:0-8641 GCA_964633305.1 uncultured Bacteroidales bacterium | reverse complement strand
TCAATCTGAATTTAATAATATTGGAACCCAAATTAATTCAGCAAGAGATTATCATGACTGGGAAGAAATATATAAAAAACTGGTTTACTGGGAGCTAGAATTAGAGAAGCTTAATGATCCAGGGCTAAATGAAGTTTTTAAAATGCAAAAATCTGAGGCCGATGTTGGATTTGGAAGATTTATAAAATCAAATTATCTCTCTTGGTTTGAAAAGGATAAAAAAGACAAACCCCTTCTTTCACCTAATGTCTTCAAAGAAAAAATATTTCCACTTGTGGAAACAAATAAAAAAGTATTTGTTATCCTTATTGATAATTTGCGTTTTGACCAGTGGAAAACAATTTTCCCAACTATTAGCGAATATTTTATGGTTGAAAAAGATGAGATGTTTTGTAGTATATTGCCCACTGCTACCCAATATGCAAGAAATTCGATGTTTGCCGGGCTTATGCCAAAAGAAATACAAGACCTGAACCCTGACTTATGGCTAAACGACGATGAAGAGGGAGCAAAAAACATGAATGAAGAAGAGCTGCTCAGTAAACAAATAGTAAGATTGGGGAAGAAATACAGGTTTTATTATGAAAAGGTATTAAACTCCAAGGCTGGGAAGAAGCTTGTCGATAATTTTTCCAACCTCATGAATTATAACCTTGTAATTATTGTATATAACTTTATCGATATGCTTTCTCATGCTAATACAGACCAGGAAATGATAAAGGAACTGGCAGGTGATGACTCTGCTTACCGATCTGTTACTCATTCATGGTTTCAACATTCACATTTATATGAGTTGCTCATGCTACTATCAGAAAAAGATGTTAAAGTGGTATTTACTACCGACCATGGCAGTATTAGGGTAAGTAATCCTGTAAAAGTTATCGGGGATAAAAAAACCTCGGTCAATCTCAGGTATAAGATGGGCAGGAATTTGAACTATAATCCAAAAGAAGTCTTTGAGATTAAAGATCCTTATGATGTACATTTGCCAAAATCAAATGTTACATCAAAATATATTTTTGCAGTAAGTTCTGATTATCTTGTTTATCCGAATAATTATAATTACTATGCTAACTATTATAAAAATACTTACCAGCATGGTGGAATTTCTGTGGAAGAAATGATGTTGCCACTGGTTACCATGGTCCCTAAGTAGTCTGGTACAAGGAACAACAATAAATGAATATTATTGATGATCAGGAAAGATTGTCTTTGTGAGGAGAGACTGTTAGAATTCCATTGAAAAAATAAAAACAACATATTTTTGTTTAGTACCTCAGCATGACAAAACATGCGAAATACTTTAAAACTTTGAACCATTTATACAAACCATGATATCACTAGAATGCAAAAAGATTGAAAACCTGCCTGTTAGCGCAAAGGACTTTTTAAGAAAAACTAAGGGAAACAAAAAATTTGCTTTTTATGGCAAAATGGGTGCTGGTAAAACAACTTTTATAAAGGCCATATGTAATGAATTGGGTGCTAAAGAAACAGTTAACAGTCCCTCTTTTACTCTAATAAATGAATACCAGGCTAAATCGGGTGAGCTAATTTTTCATTTCGATTTATATAGGATAAAAGAAATTGAGGAATTGTATGACATAGGCTATGAAGATTACTTTTATAGCAATTCTTATCTTTTTATCGAGTGGCCGGAATTAGCCGAAGACTTGCTCCCCGGAGATATATGCCGTGTTTATTTGCAAGAAAAAGAAAATGGTAATAGAATAATTAGTTTTACTGGTGACAAATAATTATTTTTACTTCACCTATATCTAATATTTGATAAAGATTCTTGATTATATTATCTTAGCCTGTATTATTCATAAATGATAATGACTAATCTGGGTTAGTTTACCATTTATCCAACTTTAACTTAAAATTATATGGTAGAGCAAAAGCCTGACTCCTCGAATATGCCTTTAATGTACGGAGGGATTCTTCCACAGGAGGAAATGCTTGAAATAGGTAAACGCCAAAAAAAGCTTGTGATTGGAATACCAAAAGAAAAAAAACACGAAGAACAACGGATTTCTTTAACCCCTGAAGCTGTTGAAGTTTTGGTCGGTAATGGTCATGAAGTTGTTATTGAATCAAAAGCCGGGGAAGGGGCACACTATTCTGACAAAGATTATAGCGAATGCGGGGGTTTTGTCATTGATACCAGAAAACAAATACTAAATGCAGATATTATATTGAAGGTTGGGGCGCTTAATCTTGATGAAATTGATTTATTAAAGGGTAACCAGGTTATCATTTCCACGTTACAGGCTCACAGGCAAAAAGAAAGTTATATTAAAAAATTATTGGCTAAAAAAGTAACCGCCATAGCTTATGAATACATTAAGAATGAATATAACAGTTTCCCTGTACTCCAGTCAATGAATGCTATTTCAGGAAATACTGCCATAATTATTGCCGGCGAATACTTAAGCAACAAAAATGGAGGAAAAGGAGTAATGCTTGGAGGAATATCCGGAATTACACCTACTGAAGTCGTTATTATAGGGGCTGATACAGCTGCCGAATTTGCAGCAAGGGCCGCATTAGGATTCGGTGCCTTTGTTAAAGTTTTTGATACATCGCCACAAAAACTGGAACAGCTCCAGAAAAATCTGGGTGTTCGTTTACATACATCTATATTTCACCCCCGGGTACTTCATAAAGCATTAAAATCTGCCGATGTAGTAATTGGCGCCTTCAACCTTTATGACAAAGGTCCCAGGTATTTTGTGACAGAAGAAATGGTAAAGGAAATGAAAAAAGGCTCAATAATAATTGACATTAGTATAGACCAGGGAGGATGTATTGAAACTTCCGAATGCAGGACTCACCTCAACCCGGTTTATGAAAAACACAATGTTATCCATTACTGTGTTGCCAATTTACCTTCCCGGGTAGCCCGCACTGCTTCCATAGCACTAAGCAATATCATCTCTCCTATAATGATTAATATCGGCAACTCAGGAGGTATTAAACCTTTCTTAAGAGCTAACCTTGGAGTAAGGCATGGAGTATATATTTACAATGGAATTTTAACCAATGAACAATTGGGAAGTAATTTTAATATTCCTTCAAAAGATATCGATTTGCTGATGGCAGCGTTTTAAAAAATATATTCCTTCGCTAAAGCAAAGGAAAAGGTTTACATGTTTTCCATTTATAATTATAATAAAAAAGAAATGGATGATATTTCAGACAAAGAAATTCAGAAACTCTTAAAGGAAATTCCTGTTTAGCAGATATTTATTGTAGTATCAAAATCACTAAAACCACCCTCCAATAATCGAAAATATCGTATCTTTACAAAAAAAAATTTCATGGATGAATTCGTAGAAAGATATATCAATCCGTTTACAGACTATGGGTTTAAAAAACTATTCGGTGAAGAACCCAATAAAGATTTATTGCTTGACTTTCTAAACGAGTTGTTAAAAGAAGAACAAGGAGAGATAAAAAATTTAACGTATTTAAAAAACGAACACTTGGGCACAACTGAACTCGACAGAAAAGCCATCTTTGATTTATCCTGTGAGAACGAAAAAGGAGAAAAATTCATTGTAGAGCTTCAAAAAACAAAGCAAAAATTCTTTAAAGACAGGGCATTGTATTACTCCACCTTTCCCATACGTGAACAAGCCAAACAGGCGGACTGGATATATGAATTAAAGGCAGTATACACCATAGCTATACTTGATTTTGTATTTGATGAAGATAAAAACGAATTAGGTAAATACAGGTATGATGTAAAACTAACCGATATAAAAACCAAGAAAATCTTTTATGATAAATTAACCTTCGTATACCTGGAAATGCCAAAATTCAACAAAACCGTTGATGAACTAACAAACAGGTTTGAAAAATGGCTTTACGTAATACGAAATTTAAACAGATTGGACCGGGTACCGGATAAGTTGCGAGAGAAAATATTTGAAAAACTCTTTGAAGTAGCCGAAATAGCAAAATTTACCCCTGACCAAATACGTTCTTATGAAGATAGTTTAAAATACTACAGGGACATAAAAGCTTCACTGGACACTAAATTTGAGGAAGGAAAGAAAGAAGGAATGATTGAAGGGAGAAAAGAAGGGATGATTGAAGTAGCTTTAGAATTGTTAAAACAGGGAGTAGATATTGACATTATCATCAAATCTACAGGGTTAACAAGGAAACAAGTTGCGGGGTTGAAGAAATAGTTTAATTGTCAAAACAGGGAATGTAGTGACTTATTATTTAAAACAATACTTACCTTACTACCAATTATTTCTATTGTTCAATGAAAGGTGAAAAATTAGGCAATTATTTATACTGAACGAACCCAGGTTAGACTTCCTAAAGTATAATATCTTATTTTTGTACAGATTTAAAATGAAACTTTAAAATTGCACAACATGATTGTTGACCGTGAAATTGAAAAAGAATTGCCATATTTATCAAAACAGTATCCTGTTATTACAATTACAGGCCCGCGACAACCCGGAAAGACAACTCTTGCAAAGAAAATGTTTCCTCATAAACCCTATTATTCATTAGAAAATTTGGATATCAGGGATATTACTATTAATGATCCTATCGGATTTTTAAATTCAGTGCCTAATGGAGCAGTACTTGATGAAATACAAAGGGTACCGGAGTTACTTTCATATATACAAGGAATTGAAATAATTTTTTAATTTAGGTTCAATATCCTGCAATTTTTTTAATATTTTTGCCACCGCTTTAATCTTTTATCATTCATGGATAGTCTGATTAGTTGGCGCCTCATGTTAAGTGAAAAAATGTGACTGAGGAAAGCGGAGCTGTATATATACATGAATTTTTTAAAATATTGAAATTTGTATACCAACGACGAAATAAAACAAATAATTAACCAGGGAGAAAGCTCTTCGGTTGAGTTTAAGTCAGGTGATGTTCATTCCGAATCTCTTGCTAAAGAAATCGTTGGCCTTGCTAATACACAAGGAGGTGTTATCCTGGTAGGTATTGAAGACAATAAAGAGGTCACGGGGATTCATCATAAAAATTTTGAAGAATTTATTCACAATATCTCAAGAAACAACGTAATACCTGCTATTGCACTGAAGTATTCAGAAATTATTTTGGATGATAAAAAAATTGGTATAATAGATGTTCCTAAAGGCGTTGATAAACCATACCAGACGAACAAAAACCAGTTTCTGGTAAGGGTTGGTTCCACAAATCGCACAGCAACCCAGGCGGAATTATTGAGATTATTTCAGCAAGCCGGATTCTTTCATTATGATATAACAGGTTTACCTTCCACATCAATAACCGATCTAAACCTTACAAAAATTGATTTGTATTTTGATCAATACAACATTAGTTTTTCCAAAGAACCCGAAGAAGATAAGATTAGTTTATTAAAAAACACTGACATTCTTACCAGTGAGGGAAATTGCTCAGTAGCTGGTTTATTGGTTTTTGGTCTGAACCCACAAAAATATATGCCCTTTGCCTCCATATCATTTGCCCATTTTACGGGAGATGACATATCTTCAGAATTAATTGACAAACAAAATCTAGAAGGAACGCTCGATTACCAGGTAAATACCGGGCTTGCAGTAATAAAAAACAACATGAAGAATCCTTCTGACATACAGGGGACAAAAAGAATAGACAAAAACTTTATATATGAAGACAAAGTATTTCGAGAGCTCCTGGTTAACGCATGTGTTCACCGGAATTATTCGATTCACGGTTCAGCTATAAGGATATTCTTATTTCGCAATCGTATTGAATTTATTAGTCCGGGTAAATTGCCTAACACCATTACCGTTGACAAGCTAAAAGCAGGGGTCTCCTATGCAGTTAACCCTGTAATTGTTAAGTTTATGGAAAACCTAAGATATATCGATAAACTTGGCAGGGGTTTACCTATGGTATACCACGAGGCTGTAAAGAATAACAAAGAAATTGAATTTAAGGAAATTGGGGAAGAATTTAAGGTCGTATTGGGGATTTAATAAAATCGTATCTTTACAAAAAAGAAATTCATGGATGAATTCGTAGAAAAATACATCAATCCGTTTACAGACTATGGGTTTAAAAAACTATTTGGAGAAGAGCCCAATAAAGATTTATTGCTTGACTTTTTGAATGAACTATTAAGAGAGGAACAGGGAGAAATAAAAAATTTAACCTATTTAAAAAACGAACATTTAGGCACAACTGAACTTGACCGAAAAGCTATCTTCGATTTATACTGCGAGAATGAAAAAGGAGAAAAATTCATAGTAGAACTTCAAAAAACAAAACAGAAATTCTTCAAAGACAGGACACTTTATTATTCCACCTTTCCCATACGGGAGCAAGCCAAACAGGCAGACTGGATATATGAATTAAAGGCTGTATACACCATAGCCATACTTGATTTTGTATTTGATGAAGATAAAAACGAACCGGGTAAATACAGGTATGATGTTAAACTAACCGATATAGAAAGCAGGAAAATCTTTTATGATAAATTAACATTCATATACCTGGAAATGCCAAAATTCAACAAAACCGTTGATGAATTAACAAACAGGTTTGAAAAATGGTTATACGTGATACGGAATTTAAACCGGTTAGACCGGGTACCGGATAAGTTGCGGGAGAAAATATTTGAAAAACTATTTGAGGTAGCGGAAATAGCAAAATTTTCACCGGAACAGATACGCTCTTATGAAGATAGTTTAAAGTATTATCGGGACATAAAAGCTTCGTTGGACAATAAGTTTGAAGAAGGGAAAATAGAAGGGAAAATGGAAGTTGCCATGGAATTGTTAAAAAACAGAATAGACATTGAAATAATAATCAAATCCACCGGACTGACAAAAGAACAAATTGAGAGATTGAAAGAATAAGATAAAACGGTACAAAAGTCTGATCATCTTCTTAAACTCAGGTCAGATATGTGAATTTTTTCCTTCAAGTATCCATTTCCAAACAGGCTTTACATAAAGGGTTTTATCTTCTGTTCTGATCACTTCTTCTTCTGAGTTGGTCAAAATTAATCCTTCGTTCAATCCATATAAATCAATAGCTTCTTTAATACCGTCTACTTCTCTTTTTCTGGTTATATGATCAGATACACTCCAGGTAACCTGTATAGCTTCAACAATTCTTGCTTTTTTTCTTATTACAAAATCACATTCTTTTTTTTGCCGGTGATAATAAATTTCTTTTGCCTGTCTTTTCAATTCAATGAATACAATATTTTCCAGCAGCCGTCCGTTATCTTCTGAATGGCGAAATCCTAATTCACCCGATAATGCAATATCTATGAAGTAAACTTTTTTAGGGTTATGCAATTGTTGTTTTAGCGACGTGCTGTATATATTCACTAAAAATAGGAGATAAGTATTTTGTATAAAATCAAGATAGTTTTTAACTGTAGTAGCATTCTTTACATCAATCACTTTAGCAAGACTATTGTACGATGCCGGTTTTGAAATATTGCTTGCCAGGTAATGGATAAGTTCCATTATTTCTCTTTCATTGGTAAGGCCATTTCTCACAAGGACATCACGGTAAATAATGCTTTCATAAAGTGATTTCAGGTATTGTTTATTTTCATTTTTAAGATATGCAGGAAAACCGCCTAAGGCGAAATATTCGTTAAAAAACTTTTTAAGTTCCGATTTTCCAATGGTTGTAATAAAATCCTGTTTATTGATATTCCGGCCTTTTAATTGAAGGAACTCATATAATGAAAACGGGTACAATTCAAATTGAAAATAACGACCTGTAAGGTGCGTTCCTAATTCCCTGCTTAACATGGAGGCGTTTGAACCTGTTATAAATACTTTATTTCCATTATCATGCAACCGGCGCACAAACCTTTCCCAACCTTTAATATTTTGTATTTCATCAAAATAAAATGTTTTTTGGGTTCCAAAGTATTCAATAAACACTTCGTACAAAAGTTGAAAGTCCTGTACTGAGAAATTCAATAATCTTTCATCATCGAAGTTAATGTAATAATCCTTTTCTGCATTCTTAGATCGAATTTCATGCATAAGTGTAGATTTTCCGCATCTGCGTACACCCGATAAAATAATAATTTCATTGTTTTTATCTTCTTTATGTTCCCAACGTAAAACATCGGACGAATTTATTTGAGCAATACGTTGATCAAAAATTACTGATACCAATGCCTCTTTATTCATTATGATAATATAGATTTGATGCAAACATAAATAATTTCTATTTTGAATAGAAATTATTTATAAAATATTTCTATCTATAAAAGTAATTATTAAAGATAAAAGATTAATTAGAACCTATCTATAAAGTAGAGTGTTTGCTCTATAAAGTTCGAATTCAAGGCTTACTTGAAATATAAACCACAGAATACTAATAAGATAGCTTAAAATACTACAGGGATATAAAAGCTTCGTTGGATACTAAATTTGAGGAAGGGAAAATAGAAGGCAAGCAAGAAGTTGCCTTAGAATTGTTAAAGCAAGGAATTGATATTGGAATAATAATAAAATCAACTGGGTTGACCAAAGAACATATTGAAAGGTTGAATGAATAACCTTAATATCAATAAATGAGATTGCCGTGACCAAAAGTAATTAGAGTCTGCTGATTTATTAATTTTCGGCGGTTAAGTGTTTAAAAAGCAGTTAAT
>CAZWGG010000196.1:3451-8656 GCA_964633305.1 uncultured Bacteroidales bacterium | reverse complement strand
AAAATCATGAGAATTGAAAGGCATCTCATAGTTATGCGGATTATTTTTATCTCCTACAAATGCCATACGTTCACCTATCCTGTTATACATAAGGCTTGCTGAAATGCCGGCCGAATCGTTCTGGTAAAATATACCTATATTAACAAGATAGGGTGATTGTCCCTGAAGGTTTCGTATTGAGTCTCTTTCAGTTAGATCATTGTTGCTTATTGAACTTTTTATAACGGAAGCATTCGCTACAATGGTAAAATCTTTGAAAATCCTGAGAAAATTATGTGCTTCGGCTAACCAGAGAAGATGCTTGCGAACATCCAGTTCAACGCCGTATGTTTTTGCACTTAGTGAATTAAAATATTTAAAATTATAACCTGTTCCGAAATCTTTCAGGTGGGCTTCAATAGGATGGGTAAATTCCTTATAGAACCCTCCTACTGATATAATTTCTCCACTACTGGGATACCATTCCAGGCGAAAGTCATAATTATTGATATATGCATTTTTTAACGAATCGTTGCCATAAATGGTTGCTTTTGCCTCGAAATCGTAGTAGGAATAAGGTGCTATCTCCCTGAATTCGGGACGGTTCACTGTTTTTCCATAGGCCATACGTACTAATACCTGTTTAGTAAGGTTCACGGAAAGGTTGACTGATGGAAAAACATCCAGTTTGTCATTGATAATGTGTAACGAATCTCCAATCTCATTAAACCCGTCTAGTATTTGCCGGTTTTTTTCAAACCTTATTCCAGGGTAAATATTTATATATTTTCCTAAGGAAAACTTTATTCCTAAATAACCGGCTATCAAACGGTTACTGGCATTATAGGATTCGGACGGGTTGGTCGATTCATCGATTTTTAAGCCACTGGTATAATTAATATTTTCCGGACTGAAAAATGAATCGATGGCATTGAATACAACCGGGGAAAATACTTCTGAAGTATCAAGAGGCAAACGTGTATTCAAATTGAAAAAAGAACTGGCAGTGACATACCCGATATCACGTGCTACAAAAGAACGGTCTTTGTATTCATAATAAAATCCTGTTTTCACTTCAGGCATAAATTTCCCTATTTTTATAACCTGTGAAAGATTCGTGTTTGCCGTATAAATGTTCTCATGATTAGTAAGAAACAATCTTCCCAATAAGGTAGGATCGGCATTGAAAGTTACTCCTATTGAATAGGGGGCAAGTTTACCTGCATCGTTATTTTTTGAAGTTTTAATGCGCCTGGTATCCGGCTGTAGTTTGTTGGCATAGGCGTATCCTAAAGTCCAGTTTAACTTTGTAAATTCATTGTTAAATTTATGATCTCCACCAAGCTGACCGGAATAGGTAGTTCTTGATTCATAAGCCAATTCGTATGAACGTTCAAGGTTATCGCCATAATAATTTTTACCGTCTCTTAATGTAGTTCGTGAAACACCTAACTGATTAATAAGATTTCTAAACTCGATTTTCTGATTATTCCCGAAAATAAACAACCAGTTTGACAAACCACCAATCCTCACCTTGTTTACATAACGTTCGTCATTAAATTCATAAGAAAATGCGGGTCTGAAATGGACATAATCATAAAATTGGTTATAAGCAGCCCTGTAAACATTTTCACTGTTTAATGCATTATTATAAGTAAACGAAGAAATATTCGCTACAGAAATTTTTCCAAGAGGAAATCGTTTTTGTGAACTTATCAAAAAGCTTTGATCAGGCCTGGCAGTGTATTGATCGGGTGTCCAGTTATTTTCAAATGCATGGCTCATACGCATTATTTGTTCCTTATCTGCAACATCATCACCGGCAGCCAATTGTCTGAATTCTTTGGTTGTTGAAGGAAAAACGCCAGGTAATGCCCTTTTGCCGTTATCAAAACCAAGCCAGTCGGTACTACTTCCCTGGTAACGGTAAAATGAATTGAAAGTTGTTCCTTGCAGGAATCCTGATGAATAACCGACTGTAATTTTATTCTCATCTACAAGGTTTTTTGTTTGTATATTGATGACAGCACCGGCAAAATCGGCAGGTAATTCAGGCGCCGGTGTTTTGAAGATAAGAATATTATTGATCATATCACTTGGAATGACATCGAAAGAAAAGGCACGTTTGTCTGCTTCCGAACTCGGCGCTGCCGAATTGTTGAGCCATACTGTGTTATACCTTTCGGTTAATCCCCTCACAATAACAAATTTGTTGTCACGGATACTTACCCCGGGGACCCTTTTCAGAACTTCCGAGGCATCTTTATCCTGCGAGCGGGAAATCTGTTGAGCCGAAATGCCATTGGAAATCACGTTACCTGCCTTTATGAAAGATAATAATGACAAATCAGTATCCCGCCTTCTTATTTTTCGTACTACAACTGCATCCAATCCTATTGTAGCTTGTTCTAGTGCCACATTCAATACAGCAGGTTGATCATCAGGAATTTTTACCTGGATGATTTGATTATCATAAGAAATATAAGAAATTACTATATTATAGGAACCCGGGGGAATGTCGCCGAGTATAAAATTTCCATCAAAATCGGTTATTGTTCCTTTTGTTGTCCCCTGGATAACAATAGTCGCCCCAATCAAGTCTTCTCCTGTTTTGGCATCGGAAACTTTTCCAACAAGCGATCCATTCTGTGCAAATGAATAAGATAATGTTACACTGCAAAACATCAGAAAAAATATAATTTTTTTGGTCTTCTTCATGTAAGTTAATTTGTAAATGTGTTCTAAATCAATAGATTATTATAAAATATAATTTACTCATTATGAAGAGCGAAAAGTAGATATTAATAGAGTGAAAGAAGTAATCTAAATATTATTTATAGGTTAATTTTACGTTAATAATTTAAAATTAATATACTGATAATCATATTATTTCGTGAATAGTATACATATTTTCGTATTTTAATTACTTAATTTTTACTTTATTTGTAAAATATATATCTTAACAAAAAAAATATATTGCAATGAGTAAGCCTGCGTATAAAATACTTATTGTTGATGATGAGCCTGATATACTGGAATTTCTGGCATATAACTTAAAAAAGGAAGGATACATCATACATACGGCAACAAATGGTAGAGATGCTATTGATATCTCAAGAAAACAATCGCCCCACCTGATATTGCTTGATGTTATGATGCCGGAGATGGATGGTATTGAAACCTGTGAACAAATTCGTAATGTAACAGGAATGGACAGAACTGTGATAGCATTTCTTACAGCCCGTGGGGAAGATTATTCACAAATAGCAGGCTTTGAAGCCGGGGCAGATGATTATATAACCAAACCTATTAAACCAAAAGTGCTTTTAAGCCGGATTAAGGCATTATTAAAACGATACGGTAAACACGGTCGCGATCTTCAAACTGATGAATCCACAAATAAAGTAAAACGGGGAGAATTGGTTATAGACAAGGAAAAATATATAGTATCACTGGAGAATAAAGAGCTTATATTGCCTAAAAAAGAGTTTGAACTTTTGTTATTGCTTTCTTCACGACCTGAAAAAGTATTTACACGCGATGAAATCTTCAGCCAGGTTTGGGGTGATGATGTTATTGTAGGTGATAGAACAATTGATGTGCATATCAGGAAATTACGGGAAAAAATAGGCGATAAGCATATTAAAACAATTAAAGGGGTAGGGTATAAGTTTAAAGAATAAATAGTTTACATACTTAATATTCACCGCTACTTTTTTCTTACCTTATATAATTTTATTTAAACCCGACATGTTATGTTGGGTAAAATCACGTGATGATTTCAACAGGTTTATAGTATGTAAAACCAGGTTTTTTGTTTCCGATAAAATATCAAGATAAAGCATACTGACACGTGTACCTATTGAATCACTTTTTATACGCTTGAGGTGGGTTTTCCTCATTTTAGCCAGTTCAGCAAGAACTTCCTGTGCTTCGGTAATTATTTTTTCAGTTTCCCTGAATTTAGCAGATGTAATAATTTGTATTACATTCTTGTATAATGAAGTAAAAATTTTCAAAAATGAAATTAAATCATCGCTTTGTGTTTTATGCAACGGGGCATGATTATTATCAACATGATCATATACAGGTTGGGCAATATAAGTCATACAATGGGCAGCTTCCCTGAGATAGTCCAATAGTTGGACATAGTAGTCGCCGCTTTCAACCGATTCTTCTTCTTGTATTTTCTTTACTGTACTATGTACATTCCGTTTTAATGATTTTATTTCAGCATTAAGTTTTTTGACCTCTTTATTTGCTTTTTGTAGCTTTTTTCTTTTTTCGCCGATAAACCCGTTAATAATAATCACATATACTTCAGATATAAGAAGTAATGAGCTTATAACAACAGTGCTGCACCTTTCATAAATCGTTTTACCGGTTAAATCGGCATCTAAACCGGATTCTTCATCTTTTGTAATTTTTTCTTCTCTTTTTTTGTGAATGGCATGTGTTTTATAAACAAAAAAACCTGCCACTAAAACTAGTATAAAAATTGCAATATAGCTTAACCAGTTAATAAACAAGGCTATAAGAAAAGCCACAGTAAATGCACTAAATGCCGTAAAAAACCATCCTCCTATTACCGCGATAACACCTGATATTCTGTACACAGCGCTTTCTCTCCCCCAGGCACGATCGGATAATGAGGTACCCATAGCTACCATAAAGGTAACATATGTTGTTGATAAAGGAAGTTTATATGAAGTAGCATAAGCTATTAAAATACTTGAAACAACTAAGTTAACTGAAGCCCTAACCAGGTCAAAAGAAAGACCTTTTTCTTTTTTTGCGTGTTTCCTGAAATATTTATCATTAAATCGTTTATTAATTGCCTTAACAAGGCTGTTTGGTAATACAAACCTTATTGCATTTCCTATTGCAAGCCATTGTCGTACAAGTGTTCTGGCAAACATTGAAGAAGAAAACCGTTCATATATTTCTTCCTGGTTGCTAAGATTTAACGAAGTACGGACTACCGAACGGGCCTTTTTTGATAACCACAATGTAATTACCATAATAAGGCCTGCAATAATTAAAAATGTTGTTGGAGTGCTCACCTCACCTCGCAGCCCACTCATAGAAAATTCCGAAGCATGAACGCCCCCTGCTTGTGTATGAAAAATTTTAAATGCATCAAACCCGGCTAACGGAACACCTATGAAGTTAACCAAATCGTTCCCGGCAAAAGCCACGGCTAATGCAAATGTGCCGACAAGCACG
>CAZWGG010000196.1:2069-3441 GCA_964633305.1 uncultured Bacteroidales bacterium | reverse complement strand
CACGGTAAATTTTAATGTATTTACCTTAAACAACCACTGTAGTACCTGGAACAGAATTGTCCAAAATACAAAACTTAATAACAACAAACGGATGGTATAAAACAATACCCAATATTTAAGTGAAATGGGCACTTTAGCATTTGAATATCCTGCTTCTATCAGCCAGTTTTTAAAAACAGCTAAACCGTTTTTATAGTCATTTTCATGGTATTCTGATAACTCATTCTTCCAATTCTGAATATCTGCAATCTCAACATTATCTAATGAACCCGCCAGTGATTTAAAATCTTTGTAACTTTTCTTTTCAACAAATTCGGTCCATTTTATAATATTTATATCATCAACATATTCATTAGCAAATGTTGAGCCCTTAAATCCTTTAATTAGTATAAAATATACAATGGCTGTAACAGCAATTCCCCCCCATATTGCACCTACATATTTTGCAGTTTTCATATAATTAAAAGAAAAAATTATCCGGGTAATATATTGAATAACCATACCAACAGTAAAAGCCACGACCACAGAAAGCAAAATACCACCAATAATAAGCAGAGCCCTGTTTGAGTTAATAAACACGCTCATATCACTCATGGAATATTCAGAGTTTTTAATTTTTACAGTTGCAATGCCCACAGCACCGCCTAAAAGTTCAAAAACTATAGAAACAGTTGTGGAAGTAGGCATACCAAACGTATTAAACAGATCGAGCAAAATAATATCGGTAATCATAACCGCTAAAAATATGACCATGATATCTTCAAATGTGAACGATCCAGGGTTAAATATCCCTTTTCGGGCAACTTCCATCATTCCATTGGAGAAAGTAACGCCAACAAGAATACCCAAAGCAGCAACAGTCATTATAACTTTTATTGAGGCAACCTTTGAACCTATGGCAGAATTGAGGAAATTTACAGCATCATTGCTTACACCAACAATAAGGTCTGATATAGCTAAAACAAAAAGAATGATAACAATAATAAGGTAGAATTTTTCCATCTGTTTATAAGGTTAAAATATTCTTGTCACAAAGGTAATTTCTAAAAAATAATATGAAAGTATTTTATTAATTTTTTGCCAAGTAATTTAGTTAAAAAGTCCGAAGTCAGTAGTCCGCAGTTAGAAGCGGGTTGACCAATACTTCTGACTTTCAACTTCCGTCTTCGTGCCCCTGACTTTGGACTTTATTTAATCTAATGTTAACATATCTCCTTATAATCATAAACTTAATTTAACACTCTTATTTTTTTTTACACCTACCTTTGTTTTTGCTGTAATAAAACATCTATTTACGAGTCATGAATTATAATCCTATAAAGGTGCTTCTGGTTGATGAGCTCGGTCATGTGCCGGAAGAAGAAGGTGAGCA
>CAZWGG010000196.1:0-2059 GCA_964633305.1 uncultured Bacteroidales bacterium | reverse complement strand
TTCTGGTTGATGATGACCCTGATATTATTGAATTCTTAAGCTATAATCTTAAAAAAGAAGGATTTATTATTCATAAAGCCTACAATGGAAACGATGCAATTAGTATGGCTATGAAAATAAAGCCTCAAATTGTACTACTAGATGTTATGATGCCTGAGATGGATGGAATTGAAACATGTGTTAAGCTAAGAGATAATCCCTTAACAAAAAATGTACTTATTGCTTTTCTTACTGCCCGTGGAGAGGACTATTCTCTTATAGCAGGATACGAGGCCGGAGGAGATGATTACATCACGAAACCTGTCAGGCCAAAGGTACTGGTTAGCCGTTTAAAGGCGTTACTAAAACGGTATGAGCCTAATGAAACCGCAAATGAAGTATCACCTGCTTCAATACAATTTGAAGATTTATCTATTGATCCTGAAAAGCACCTTGTATTTATTGAAGGCAAAGAATTTGTTTTTCCGAGAAAAGAGTTTAAGTTATTGATGTTACTTACATCTAAACCTTCAAGGGTGTTTACCCGTTATGAAATTTTCGAAAACCTGTGGGGAATGGATAACAATGTTGGTGACAGGACAATTGATGTTTACATTCGAAAGCTCCGTGAAAAATTAGGGGACAATAGAATTGTTACGATAAAAGGTATTGGATATAAGTTTAAGGCTTAATTTTTTATTAAATTGAAAATCAACAATTTGTTTTGGAAGTCGGAAGTCGGAAGTCCGAAGCCTGAAGTCGGAAGTTAAAAGTTGATAATCTTTATTTTCTGGCTTAAAATCTTCAAATTCTCATCCTTGAAATAAGTGCCATACATGTATCAAAAAATGTCATGATAATGTTGAAAATAAAGAAGCATGTAGTATCAGAAGAATTACTGAAAAGAATCACTCCGGCTATGGCCTGGTATAACCATAGTTATATTACAATGGTTAGTCAGATTTGGCATACCAGCGGTTATACCATGCGCTGTTGCATTCGGGGTATTTGGAGGGCTCACAGGCGGCCTGATGATCATAGTTTGGTGGGCTTTCTTTAGCCGGGTACAACGAATTGAGCGATGGGGGGCCGTTGTTTTGATGATAACTGCACTTTTCACAACATCGCGCTTCATTCATGTATCGATTGCTCCGGGGGGCAGGGGCTGATGTTTATTATCTACGCTGTCCCGGCGCTTAGTTTGGCTTTCGTTGCATGGGCAACACTCAAGAGCAGAGAGGCGATTACGAGGTTGTAGCCTGTTACAATGTGAATACCGGAGGGCAGGTATGGATACACCGGGGTAAAGCAAGGTTCTGGGATTTGCATGCCGGCGCTGGTCCCCGAGCAACACCAACTTTTTACAATGGCAATGTTTATACATTTGGCGCTACCGGTATATTAAATGTACTTAATGCCGCTGACGGAACGGTTATATGGTCGCGAAATGCTGCATCCGATACGGGAGTGAAAATTCCCGGCTGGGGCTTCACAGGTTCTCCATTGGTTACCGGTAACATTGTAATCGTAGCAGTAGCAGGTAAAGTTGCTGCCTATGACATTGCTACAGGAAATTCTTCCTGGTTTGGTCCGGACGGGGGCGATAGTTACAGTTCTCCGCACCTGTTAACAATTGACGAGGTTAAACAGGTTCTGCTGATGAGTTGGACAGGTGTAACCAGTTTCAACCCCAATGATGGAACAATACTCTGGAAATACCTGTGTTCGGGAAGCCGCATTATTCAACCCGCTTTAATAACGGACAATGATCTTTTGCTCTGCGAAGGGGGACTCAAAGGGAATGTTTCGACTTGTCGTCGCCCTTAGATCTAACGGATGGAAGATAAAAAAACGTTGGTTTTCAAGTCTGTTTATAAGTTTGACTTTTAAGTTGTTACAGTAAAACATTTCAAGGAAAAATTAACCCGGAAGTAAAAATTAAGACAAAAACCCTCCTCTTTTATTTTTTTGCATTCTTAGCTGTGAAACCGGTATTGCCCGTTTATGGAAAAAAAAATAATGTTTATCAATTTTTTAAGATTATTTACTGTACAAGGGAATTAATGATTGTATATTTTTT
>CAZWGG010000195.1:8270-8717 GCA_964633305.1 uncultured Bacteroidales bacterium | reverse complement strand
ATTAAAAGCAGACAAACAGTATTTTATTAACCACGTGGCAACAGGAAATGTGAAAAAAGTGATGATAAGCTATGGCAGCTATGCAAATTTTATTGAAACCCGGATTAAAACTACCGAAGGGAGTGTAAAAACTATTTATGTTGATGAATCCGATGTAACGCTTGTGTCGAAAGACGATTTCAACCAGAAGTATAAGGGAGTTTACAAAAAACTTGTTTTCAGGGACAGTGATTTTTAAAAAATGCTTAATAAAAAATACATGGACATAGCGATAGGAATAACAGCAGGGTTGGGTCTGATAGGAGTAATTGCCCTGTTAACCAAAAAAGGATACCTGCCCGGATTTAAGAATTTCTTCGGAAGTTCAGCATTTCTTTTTGGCTATCCCAGGGGGGTAAGAAACAATAATCCCGGTAATATAGAAATGACCAACAATTTATGGAAGGG
>CAZWGG010000195.1:0-8260 GCA_964633305.1 uncultured Bacteroidales bacterium | reverse complement strand
TCACGAACAGAATACAGACGGAAGGTTCAAACAATTTTATAACTATACGTATGGAATCAGGGCTATGCTTATTAGTCTGAAATCTTATTACAATAAAGGATACCGTACTATCCGGCAAATCATTTCAAGGTGGGCACCGTCAAATGAAAATAATACGGAAAAATATATCCTTAATGTCGTCAGGTATAGTGGTATGGAAGACAATACACCAATCACTTTTAATAAGCAATCTGTTAAAAACCTGGTAAAAGCGATAATTATACAGGAAACCGGCAAACTGTATATGACGGATGAAGATTTTGAAAATGCATGGAATTTACAATAAATGTTACGGCTGTTTAAATATGACAAGTGCGCTGAATACAGTGATTACCCGAACGACCTGTTCCGTTCGGCACGATACACCATTTCATTTGATTTTGAAAATGATAAGGTAATGGTAAATGACATGGAATATAAACTTTCCAGTTTACTGCATTTACAGGGTAGCGGTTCAAGGTTCAACAGCATCGAATCATCATTTTTTCAGAAAATAAAGTCGAATATCAAACTGGCTGTTCAATCATTATTTAGTTGCTGACAATGGAATACAAACATTTTAACATAACAGAAGACATTACACTGGACGAACTGAAAAAGCAGTACAGGAAACTTTGTTTTCAGTATCATCCGGATAAAGGTGGGAATAAAGAAATATTCCAGCAAATCAATATGGAATATAAACATGCATTGGAACAAATACGGCAAAAGGCTTTTCATGAAAATGATATGAACCTTTACAAGGTTATCAATGAACACCTGTACAATTTCGATGAATACATACAAAAACTAAATGTCCCGCAGGCTTTTAAACCGGCAATAAGCTACCTGGTTGAAAAAGGAGTAAACCAATTAGGTAAAGTCATAAAACAAAAACTAAAATGAAATTTACAAGAACAGCAAAAATATTGGTTGCATCAGGAGCAACCTTACTTGTAGGAGCTTTGTTTTTTGGGAAAAAAGCAAGAGCGAACCAACAGCTTAACACTTACACTTTACCTGCATCGGATGATAGCGGGTTTTCCAAAATAATTACCAATCATGACCAGGTATATGATTACAAATTTGAAAATGGACAGTGGTTCACACGAAAAAAAGGAAGCTCAACCTGGATTAATATGAAAACAGCATTGACTCCTGAGAAATACCAATTAGCAGTATCAAGACTGAAAAAATATTTATAACCATTTAAATAATACTGTCATGGCAACAAAAAAGAAAACAACAGGAAAAAGAACGACAAAGAAAAGGT
Source organism: uncultured Bacteroidales bacterium (assembly GCA_964633305.1). Taxonomy (GTDB): domain Bacteria; phylum Bacteroidota; class Bacteroidia; order Bacteroidales; family UBA10428; genus CAZWGG01. Next base: position 6,969 of record CAZWGG010000195.1, on the reverse strand, counting down.
CAACCAAAAGCAGAAGCAAGGCACGCCTTGCATCACAGGGTTCTGAAATTATGGATATTGCAAAACGGATTCGTAAGAAAAATCCGGGAAAGAAATGGACAACCTGCGTGAAGGAAGCAGGAAAAGAATACAAAAGAAAAAGGTAAAGACAAGGTATGCCTTGTCTCAACAATTAACCGGAATGAACCAATATCAGTTAAATAAAGAGATAGAAACTTTCATTACAAAAAAGGACAGCAAAAAAGAAAGCTATTCAAAGGATGATATTGCCTATATCCAAAAATACGAGGGAGCCGGTGGACAGGGTTCAAAAGGAGCTTCCGGTGAAGGACTATTATACGAGTTCTATACACCTGGCTATATCTGTGAATTGATGTACAAGCTGGCCATTCATTACGGATACGATGGAGAATATGTTTTGGAGCCATCCCTTGCAACCGGCAGGATAATAAAACCATTCCCGGATAAAAGCAAGGTAGTGGGTTTTGAAATAAATCCAATCACTAAACGTATTGCAGAAATAACCTATCCTGAAGCTACTATTTATGAAGGGTATTTTGAAACTGCTTTTTTAAATCCACCACGATTTACAACGAGGATCCCTGAAAAGGAATTGACCTGGTTGGAGCAATATCCGTTTAGCCTGGTTATTGGAAATCCGCCGTATGGAAAATATAAAAACAAGTACAGCTCCTATTTCAGAAAACCCAGGATAAACCAAATCGAGATTTTTTTCATGTATTATGGGTTGAAGCTATTGAAAAAGGATGGATTGCTTATTTACCTTACAAGCAGCAATTTCCTGCGAAATGGGATTACCTACAATAGCGAAAAGGAAGAAATCGGGAAAATAGCTGAACTGGTAGATGCTTACAGGCTGCCACCGGTCTTTAAAAGCTCACAGGTTCCGGTAGATATAATCATTATGAGGAAACGAATATGAAAGACACAGAAATGGAATTACGAAATGAAATATTGGAGCAATTAAGCAAGGTAACATCCTCTAATGCTCCGAAAGTTTTTAATATGTTGCAAACCGAAAGCGGTTACCGGAACATAGAGCAACGGATTATCAACCTGGTTATCCGGGACAGGATTACCCCATCGGCTTGTATACCACAAATTGAAAATGAACTTTAAAATAAATCGGAATGTGTACCTGTACGAATCAACGTTATTATTTTATTACTGATATCCTCTTTCCATATAAGAAGAAGGTCGTTCATTACATGGCATTCATAACAATCTTTGAAGTTACCTTTGAGTGTATGGGGTTTATATTTTGCAGGAGTGCCGCTAAATCCTGTATTCACCAGTTCTCCAACAAAATGTTCAAGAGTCTTAAAATTCTTTTGGGAACGCTTTTTAAGTTTTTTCAAATCTTTCTTAAACTGTCCTGTATATTGAAGGGAATACATCTAAATACTGTCAAAAAGGGCTTTTGTACTATCAGCTTTAAGCACCTTTCCTTTACGGGCATCATCAATAGCCTTACGGGTAACTCTGTTAGGGCTTTTCTCAATATGGACAAAACTATTATCACTGGCGTAATCCTTCAGAAATTCAATAAAACGTTTCGCCTTATCATTATGTTCGTTTATGTCAATTATATAAGATGCCATACTATTTTTTTGCAAAAATACAAAAATTATACGAGGGCAACAATTAAATGAAAACAGAAAATCCAGCATATTATAAAGCCCGTCTTGATGCTATCATGCAACTTATTAAAGAAGAAAAAGACGGTGACAGGACTGAAAAAAACAATAACCCAGTACTGCTCAGAAATGGTATTGTTCCCAGCGAATTGAAAAGCAGGTATGAAAAGGCATTTGATAAGCACCATAAAGCATGGATAAGAAGCGGAAACATACAACCACTCACCTTTTCTGACATTACAAGGTTTAATACCTGGTTTGAAATACATCCTGAAAAGGTAGCAGGAAAAGAAATAATTACCACCAGCAGGGAATTTCCAATTTCAATAAAAGGTTCGGAATCGGATATTTTAATCACAATTACAAAAACGCTTCAAAGCAGACCGGAAAATGATAGAATGCGTATTGCCAAAGCAAAATCCGCAGCTAAACTAAAATTGCTTAAACTTTTAAAAGTCTGACAACATGGGATATTTAGAAGGTATATCAGGAATAAGCCAGTTGGGGAAACTCCCTGACTTTTATAGCAAAATGATTCGTAAAAACAGGGGCAGTATCAGCAAGGTATTAAAACGTGCAGACAAACTCAATGGCTTAGGTAAACTTCCTCAAACCACAAAAAAACTTTTATCATTCAATGATGTAGTCAGGTTATATAATGCCGGCATATCCGAAGATGAAATAAAAGCATGGGTTTGGTACAGGCGCTCTATTGGCATTCCCATGTACGGATGGGAAAAGTATTACATAGATTCATCATCTGGTCTGGGTGCGGATATTCTGGTTACCAAGAAAGAAACACTTTTGAAAGATAACCACTTCCGTGATTTAAAATATGTGCCTGTCAGTACCATTTTGGGCAAAAAGATTAACAAAACCCATAAATACGATAAAATAACCTTTCAGTTTTTCAGGGATAGTGAGGGAATTAAGATGGTCAATGTTAATGATATTGATGAAAGCGGAAAGACTTTTAAAACGGACCCCAAGAAGCTGCATGAATTGGTAATGAAAGGCGCTTTGTATTATTTAAGCGGGGAACTTTTGCCGTATCCCATTTATGCCTATGGCAATATGTACGACAGGGAACTGGAACTAAAAAAGGATGAAGCAGAAATCGTAAAACAATACGGAAAAGAGGTTTTTCAACGACATAAAAAAGTAATTGAAGAAAGCAAACCGGAGTTTTTATCAATTACCAATCCGGATTCAAAACAACGACCCAAAATTCTTTCCATATCCAAGTTTGCCATGAACAACGAAGATGGTATAGATACGCAAATTGAAGAACTTCGGGCTGAAACCGGTATTGTGCTGGACAATAAAACAACCCTGTTCAGTGCTTTTAAGACATACCTTAAAAGTTTAGACCGCAGCGAATTTGAGGAAAGCACAGCCTATAACATCATTTATTATTACCTTGATGACCATAATGCCCCGCGAGACAGCAAGCCGGAAGAAAAAGCAGAATTGAAAAGGACAACAAGGAATGAAGCGGAACGGTTATTTGACAGGTTTTTGCATGAAGCCCTGACTTTTGAAGATCAAAGGCAGTTGGATTTTATGTGGAACCGTATGTACAACGGGCAAAGCAATATTGCACATCACAAAATACCTATTGGATTTGAAGCCAGTTCCCGATTCCAGAATTTCGATTTTGAACTACGGCCGGCACAACGGGAAGGTATTGCCTTTATGGAAATGGTGGGTTCAGGTATTATAGGGTTCGATGTCGGTGTGGGTAAGACCTTATGCTCAATTGCTGAAATTGCTAATTCTCTACACTCTGGAAAATGTAAAAGACCTCTTTTCATTGTCCCAAATCCAACATATAAGAAATGGATACGTGAGATTATCGGTGAAAATGCAGACAACAATGATTTTGTTGAAGGTGTACTGGCCGGTACAGATATTAAGGTAAACGACTGGTATAATCTAGGAACAGGCTACAGGAGAAAAACATTGAGCATCAGTTTTGTAAATGGCAAGCCAACCATTACTTTCAAGCCTGACAAGAATGATAAATTCGATAAACCGGTGGCTGAAAAATCCATAACCATCGTGACTTATGAAGGGTTTAAAAAAATAGGTTTCGGTGACGAGGTAGCCGATGAACTGTTCACTGAACTGGTAAATATCCTGCATCAGTCTAATGTTGAAAAATCAGCCAGGGATACCGAAATTGAGTACCAGAAATACAGGGAAAAAATTGGCGTTGGACTAAAAGATACCATTGCCGATATTGACAAATTGGGGTTTGACTACATTGTGATTGACGAAGCACACAACTGTAAAAACATATTCAGTGCGGTTAAGAAAAACAGTGAAGGACATAAGAGATTCGGAATGCAGGGAGCAGTATCCGATACCGGGATAAAAGCCTTCTTTTTGTGCAATTATTTACAGCGTAAGTATGGCAGGAATATCATGCTATTAACTGCTACACCATTTACCAATTCACCGCTCGAAATCTATTCCATGTTGTCATTGGTTGCTTACCAGGGATTACACAATATGAAAATCTATAACATCAATGATTTTTTTGAACGGCATGTGTTGGAAACTACCGAAGATGTGGTCAACTATAAAGAAGAAATCGTTCAGAAAGATGTGGTCAAGTCATTTAACAACCGCTTGTTACTCCAAAAACTTATCTACAATCATATCAATTACAAAACTGGCGATGAAGCCGGGGTTCGCAGGCCATGTAAAATTAACCTGCCAAAAGTGAATGAAGTGAGTGATGGGATAATTAAAAAATTACCACCTTCCAAACAGTTGCTTACCTATCTGGGAATGACCCAACGTCAGCGTGAAAACCAGAATGCTATATTAAGCTATGCCCAAAAAGCAACTGCAAAAGGCGGTGAGATTTTAAAAGCAATGAATTTCTCTATGAACAATGCTTTTCATCCTTGTCTTTATGACAGGATACCACCGGAAGATTACAAAGATTTTGTCAATGAAAGCCCCAAAATCAAATACACCATTCATTGTATAAAATCAGTAAAAGACTATCACTAAAAACGAAATGAAGATGTTTCCGGGCAGGTAATTTACTCCAACAGGGGAAAGGAATACTTTCCATACATTAAAGAATACCTGGAAAAGGAAACCGGTTATAAAAAAGATGTAAAATGGAACCAATACAAAATTGATGAAGTTGAAATCATTGACAGCTCTGTTTCTCAAATCAAAAAAGAACGGGTTAAAGAAGCTTTCCTGGATGGTGTTTGCAAAATTATTATTGGAACGGCTACCATACGGGAAGGTATTGACCTGCAAAAGAAAAGCACTGTTTTATATAACCTTTATCCTGACTGGAACCCGACTGATATCCGGCAACTGGAGGGAAGAATCTGGCGACAGAAAAATGAATACGGCTATGTACGTATTGTTATGCCATTGGTTCAGGACAGTATGGACGTGTTTATCTTTCAGAAGCTGGAAGAAAAAACAAGCCGTATTAATGACATTTGGTACCGGGGTGACAGGGGCAATGTACTGGATTTGGAAAGCCTTGACCCCGAAGAAGTGAAGTTTGCTTTATTAACCGACATTGAAGCCATCGCTGCAAACATCATTAAAAAAGAAATTAAACAGCAAGAACGAAAAATATTAAGCATTGAGGGCAATATCTCTACTCTTAATGATTTTAAAAAGCATTATAACGAATACGAGAATTACAAAAAACGTTTAGAGGAAGCCATCTGGAGTAAGTTGCAGCAAATGCAGGAGTTTGAATACATCAGGTCAAAACCAACAGAAGAAAAACTGAAAAAACTGGATAAAGAAAACAGCGAAAAAATAAAAAAAGATATTGCCCTGTTTGATGAAATCAACAAGTTTCTTGAAAAAACTCCTTACGAGGACAGGGAACTGCTTATGATAGCCAGAAAGCTGCAACGCAGGTTCGATTATTTTGAAACCTATACGGTGAATTATTTCAAAGAAAGCCTGTCCATCATTAAAAAAGCGGAACGAACCATCCTTGCAGGCAAGAGATATACCATTGATGATGATATTGAAAAAGTGATAAAAGATTATGGGAAAGATTTGGAAAAGGAAAATGAAGTTTTGAAGGATATCCAATCAGAGAAACATAAAAACGAGGTGGCAAAAGATGTAAAGGAAAAGAAATCAGCCATGAAAATCAATGGTAAATCTACCGAAGAAAGGGCGCAGGAGTTTGCAGAACTGAACCACCTGTTAAGCTATAAATTCCCGGATATTGACCCGCAGGTCTGTATTATTCCCGGAAAGGAAAAACCACCGGAAACAGACAGGCAATCAGGAGATAAAGAAAAACGAATCCGGGTAGCCAGAGTAAAAGCACAGGCTAAATTAAAACTGTTGGAATTAGTGGATATGTAAAATGTTACAAGCAAACAGAATATATTGTACAGATGCTGAATCCGGCTTAAAAAAGCTGGATAATGAAAGTATTGATTGTATAGTTACCTCGCCTCCCTATTGGGCATTGCGTGATTATAAAAACAGTAAACAGATAGGATTAGAAAAAAACTTCAATGAATACTTAGATAAATTACTTGATGTTTTTAATGAGGCAAAAAGAGTCTTAAAGGAAAAAGGAACTTTATGGGTTGTTATGGGTGATACGTATGGCGGTTCTCATGGCGGATACGGACAGAAGCCGGATAGTGAAGGTTTTCAGAATGTTGTTAAGCAAAAGTATTATCCCACATCTCATATCAGGCCGGTAACTGCCCATATCCTGCCAAAATCATTAATTGGCATACCTTTCCGGTTTTCCGTTTCCATGATTGATAATGGCTGGAAATTAAGGAATACTTTAATATGGTATAAACCAAATGCAATGCCGGAAAGTGCAAAAGACCGGTTTACCAATGACTTTGAATACCTTTTTTTCTTTGTAAAATCAAAGAACTATTATTTCAACCAGGTTTTCGAGCCATTGAAGCAAAGCACTATTAAAAGAGCCAGAAACGGGGCATACTCCAGGAAATTAGATTCAGAAGTTTATAAAGGAATAAACATTCAAAAACAAAAGAAGTATTACGATAGAATCTTAAAAAATAAGTATCCGGGAAGAAACATGCGTTGTGTCTGGGAAATAGCAACCAGACCATCTTATGAAGCACATTTTGCAGTGTTTCCCGAAAGTTTGATAGAAATTCCGGTAAGAGCAGGATGTCCCAAAGGTGGAATTGTACTTGACCCGTTTATTGGCAGTGGTACCACTGCTAAGGTCGCCAAACAACTGGGCATGAAATATATTGGTTTTGACATTAATCCTCAATACAGAAAAATTGCAAACCAGGGCTTAGGA
>CAZWGG010000194.1:0-8729 GCA_964633305.1 uncultured Bacteroidales bacterium | reverse complement strand
CCTCAACGGTAGCAGTAAATTCCTGGAAGTTTGTCGACAGCCACCAGCCACTGTTAACTGCAGTACCATTAATTAGCAGGTTGATATGTTCACTTCCCTGGGTCCCTCGTGCCCGTATAACAAGGGTGCTGGTTCCAATTACTTCATATGTACTGCCAAAATCAATAATGCCGTCACAATGCATCCATTCGGTATATGAACCGCCACCACAAGTACCATTAGCATACGCTCCTGTGTTATCTTCCATGTTTTCAGCTTCCCGTCTTTCACCGTTAATTAATACATAATCAACCTGAACATCGCGATCGGTGCTATCATTATCAAATTCAACTTTTATATTCCCGCCACCATGGATTGTATCTGTATAATCCTGGTAGCTAGTTGTAAGTGCCCATCCATCGCCAACAATATTATCATCCCTAAGCAGGTTGATATGTTCACCGCCCTGGGTGCCACGGGCGCCGACAGTAATGATTATTTCAGGCCCCCTGTCTTCAGGCAATACAGTAACTTCTGTTGAAGCACTGGAACCATCGTATACTACCGTTGCTGTTATGACCGCAGTACCTGGTTTTATGGCGGTCACCATACCTGTATTAGCATCAACACTGGCAATGTCAGGGTTGCTTGAGCTATAAATTATTGTTTTATCAATACCATCAGGTGCTGTTACCACTGCCCCCAGTTTCCTCTTTTCCCCCTCGTTCATAGTAAAAGATTCAGGGCTTAACGTTACATTGGTGGCTTTGTTAAAACAATTCATCCTTACATAAGCTATATACCAATTTGCCCCCATAGTGGCCCAAGTATATTTCCATTTAAACTTAATGGTAGGCGCCCCATTAGTAAGGACATAGCATGTTGTTTCTTGATCATCCATGTATTCTTTCCATGTGGTAAACTGCTCCCAAGTTTCTCCATCGTTTAACGAATAAAATAATGAAGCATCGGCATCGGATTCTTCAGTATAGCCCAAATGTTGTATAAAGTTAAGCTTTACACCATCATAGCCATTACAATTAATGGAAGGTGAAATGAGTTCCACATTATGGCCACCAGCACAAGCTACATACTCCATATTTGGTGGGGTCTCGGTGCCACGGGGAGGGTAAGGGGCAAATGACCAGCCAGGAAGATCATCATTGTAATTAATATTTTCCCAACAATCTTTTGTGCCCGAACCCCAATCAAAATACTCAGTAAACCCACTGTCAAATATAAGGTTACAGGCGGGATTTGTTGTTGCTTCGCCATGTGCCGGATCTGAATAATGGTAATTATTATCCAAAATAGTCCAAATATGATAGTAGTAAGGAGTTGATGATAAAAGATCCTGGTGGATAAATTCATTGGCAGGGCCTATGTATATTATTTTATTAAAATTACCCAGGGCATCACCCACAGCATATCTTTTTTCATCTTCAAGTTCCAGTGTTTCACTATCATTTGCAGCGCTTATTATAACACTAAGGTTACCAACAGTTTCCCACGAAAGTTTGATTTGAAAAGATGATAAGGCCCGTACCACAAAATTGTATGGTTCCCATTTATTCAAATCAAAAGTTACCAATTTTGTGGAAAAATCGTAATCAATATTGGTTAAATGCCCATAAGCTGGCTGCCCGTCCCATGCTTTATTTGAAGGCAGTGTAAATGGGGTAAAGCCCCTGAATTTGTCCCATCCTGGGAATAAACAATAACTGTTATTAATGTACCCATAAGACAACAGAGGGTCTTCACCAGGATCACTCCCGACATTTGCGCAAACAGGGTAGAGTTTTTGGGGGTGTTTTGTGTTTATTGTATCATCACTGTAATCAGGTACAGAAGCCCCCAAATCGCTATGCACATGGTAAATCATCAGACCCTCGCCTGGGATTTCACTGTCAAACCCTATTTTAGATTTGTTTTCTAACAGGAAGTACTCATTTTCTGTTGGGGTAGTAATATAATAATATTCAGGGTTTTCCTCACTATTTTTTAGGGTAAAGTTTTGGGATGAATTAATATGGGTAGCTGTGGCCCAGTTATAAATCCGGGTTTTAATATAGGCATTTGGGTGGGCAGGTGTAGTTAGGCCATAATTCATAAACCCACTAGCCATCAAGTCCCATGCGCCTGTTCCATAAAATTGACCATCTGTTTCATCGTTTCTGTCATAAAAATCAGGTGCCCCTAACATGTGCCCAAATTCATGGCAAATGACCCCAATCCTGACGATTGCGGAACTACCGTCCCTCATATATCTGAATTCTGGTGAACAACCATAACGGCTGAATGACACATTATCATGTACTGGTGAACCTGGAATAGGTCCGGCACAAGACCAGACAGCTTCTGCAGGGCCGCCATCTCCTTCGCCCAAGCCCGCAAAAATAATGAATACCCCTTCAACAACACCATCCCCATTATCATATTGGGAGTAATCAATATCATTATCGGCCAATGCAAGAGCCTCTGCTGCCATTTCCCTTGGCCCGTACTTTTCTGAACCATAGTATGCCCTATTTTCACCCAGTGTATAAGGACCGTATACATCTGTATTGATTTCTAATTGCTTATAGGAAGCGTCCAGGAAATAGTCCCTGACACTTCCTTGTGCCCCGTCATAGGAATGATTTGGCTCATTAAACAAGTCACCATATTTATCTTTGGGCATACTAAAAGCTAAATCCTTAAATGAAACAAGGATACAAATTAGTTTATGTTTTCCTTTGGTGGGGAAGTTAGGCATAGCCCCTCCCCCTTTTTGGCTTTTTAATGGCTCCAAAAGTTGTTGCTGGCTAAAGAATAAGCCTTTTTCTAACCCAGAGATAAAACGAATTTCATTTGCACTACGGTCTGCCTGGTTGTGGATTTGGATCTCTGATGGCACCAAATCCCCATTTTCATCATGTATTGCATATACATAAAAACCATATATATCAACCAGAGCAGTGTAACCATCTAAGGTTTGTGCCCAATGAATATACTCATCACCCCTTAATATTAAACTGACTTTCGATCCGTCGGGCTGGGTATAAATGACAGGATACGTTTTTGCCGGTGCAGCAAAAGAAACTTTTGTCAATTGAAAAACAAACAGAAGAATAGTAAATAGGTAAATAGTTCTTTTCATTATAAAACTTTTTTATTGATTAATAAATAAGATAAAATACTTTAGTCATAGTTGTTCTATTTTTTCACAGGAAAACAGCAATAAACTATATTTTTATAGCTTCTAATAATTTAGGCTATAAAAACATCAATAAGCAGTCACAAGGCTTATCTTCAACACTTTCTTAAATCAATCTTAATAAAAGTGAATATTTTTTTATGCAAAATACTATTGGATTGGCCTTAACAAATCAATAAACAAAAAAATCTTTCCCTTACCAGTTCCAATATGGAATTTTCTTTTTTAAGCCAGAATACATTTCTGGCAATAGACTTAAAATAGTCCTTGGTTTTTAAAAATACCATCGATTGTTCAAAAAAAAAAGAAAAAAATATAATTATCGATAAATTTTTATGAACACCAGCAATAACTACATTATTATAAGACGGTTATTGTAATGTGATTTTAAGTTCTTTCGGGTTAATTTTTATTTTATTACGGTTGTCATGGTATTTTTTCAGCTCATCGCACCTGGCACAGGTAATTCCAAGTTTTTTCATGTTTTTATTATGGCCGACAGATGTTTCGGGAAATTTTCTCTTCCTGAAAAAGATGTTAAATCCCAGTAACAAAAAGGATAGAAAAACAAAAACCAATGATACTGTTAAAAGCTTTATAAACATTAAAAGGAATTTAAATATTAGGAACAAAGTTATTACAAATTATAAATAAATTTTGCATAGGAAATAATTAGTTTATTATTAAAAATTGTTATTTTACGGTATCTAAAACAAATAATATATGGCTAAAAGTACGGATAATTCGGTTCATCAGCGTTTTTCTTCCAGGTTCGGGTTATTATTGAGTGCTTTAGGTATTGCTGTGGGAACCGGTAATATTTGGAGATTTCCGAGAATAGCTGCACAAAACGGAGGGGAACATGGCGCTGGTGCTTTGATTATTGCCTGGGTTATATTTCTTTTAGCATGGAGTATACCGTTAATAATTACTGAGTATTTACTTGGTCGAAAATTTCGTCTTGGAGTGATTGGTGCATTTGCTAAAGGAATGGGTAAAAAATTTTCATGGATGGGAGGATTTGTTTCATTTGTTGCAATGGGGATCAGTTTTTTTTATGCTGTAATTGTTGGTTGGGCATTGTATTATTTTTTGTTTTTTCTTTTCCATCCATTACCAGTCAATTCGGAGTTGTCCCTTTCTATTTGGGATAGTTTCCAGGCTGGAAAATCTTCATACCTATTTCATATACTTATACTTTTACTGGGAGGATGGGCAATTTGGAAAGGAGTACGATCAATTGAAAAAATTAATAAAATATTAATTCCTTCACTTATTATAATTATAGTATTTGCTGTACTACGATCATTATTGCTTCCTGGTTCAATACAAGGTATCGTTTACTTGTTTACACCCGACTGGAAACAGCTCGGACAACCCGATATATGGCTTCAGGCATTAACACAAAATGCGTGGGATACAGGTGCTGGATGGGGATTGTTCCTAACTTATGCTGCCTACATGAAGTCGGAACATGGAACAGTTAAAAATGCCTTTATTACCGGTATTGGCAATAACACCATTTCATTGCTGATGGCGATTATGATATTTGGCACAGTATTTTCTGTTATGCAGTACAACCTGGGTTATTCGAACAATGAAGTGTTGGAGGTGATGAAAACCAGCGGTCCGGCGTCAACAGGATTAACGTTTATATGGCTTCCACAACTTTTTTCAAAAATGTTTATGGGGAGAACGCTTGCTATACTATTTTTTTTAGGATTAGCTTTTGCCGGATTTTCTTCTTTAATCTCCATGTTTGAGCTTTCTTCTCGAATATTTATTGACCTCGGATTAACTCGTAGCAAAGCTATTATACTTGTTTTGATTGTTGTATATCTTGCAGGTATTCCATCGGTTACAAACCTTAACTTTTTAAGTAACCAAGATTATGTTTGGGGTATAGGATTGATTATCTCCGGGGTGTTTATAGCTTTATTTGCTTCCCGATATGGGATTAAAACGTTAAGGACAGAATTTGATTATACCGGAAAAGATTGGGTACCTGGTAATTGGTGGAATATATTAGTAAAGTATTTTGTGCCTGTAGCAGGCACTTTACTAATCCTATGGTGGTTATTTTTATCCGCAACAGTTTTTGCACCTAAAGATTGGTTTAATCCTTTTAATCCTTTTAGTGTGATGACATGCCTGTCACAATGGGGGGTAATTATCGGGGTGCTAATTTTATTTAATCGGTGGTTGGTAAAACAATAATTTTAGATAATTAATAATAACACTTTGCCGGAAGAATGAAGTCCGAAGTCCAGAAACTTTGGACTTTTGACTTCGGACGAATTCCTTACAATTGCATTTTTTATAATTTGCAACAGCTATGTTCTTCATTAAATTAAAAATCCAACTCAACAACAGTGATACCTGCACCTCCACGTTCAACGTGCTCGTCTTTGCATGATTTGACCACATCTATAGTTTGCAAATAGTCTCTTGTTACCTGTTTTAAAATTCCATTTCCTTTTCCATGCAAAATACGAAGTTCAGGAGCAACAACCATAATGGCCTCATCAATAAATGTTCTGATAACTTCAATTGCTTCTTCTGCTCTTTTCCCGCGAATATCTATCTCGGGTTTAAAATTGAGTTTTCTTTCAGAAAGTTTGTTCCAAACCGTTGATGAGGAGTGTGTTGTTTTTCTTTGTTTTTCTTCTTTACGGTCAACCTTTAAAAGTTTAATCTCTTTGACGGTTGTAATCATACTGCCAAAAGCAACCATAATACTATCTCCGGTTACATCCAATACCTCGCCTATAGTATCCTGGTTTACCAGCCTCACTTTATCACCAGTCTTAATTTTATTGTCTTCAATAGTTGTCTTTTTATCTTGACTTGACTTATCTTTCCTTTGAATCCTATTTCCAATTTTTTCGAGGCGGTAAATTTTTTTATCCAGATCGCTGGCTTTACTGTTATCATCGGATAATACTTTTTCCTTGAACTTTTCAAGTTGCTGCCTTGCTTCCTTTGTTTTTTCCTTTTCAGCCTGGCTTTCTTTAATTATTCGTATAGTTTTTTCTATTTCTTTATTGGTACCAGCCAACATATCTTCTGCCTGTTGTTTGGCCTTGTTAATTATTTCCTTTTGTTGCTTTTTTGATTGATGTAATTCACTTGAATATTCTTCAATTAGTGACTGAAGTTTTTTTTCGGCAATACGTATTTTGTTACGTTTTTCTTCCCAATACCTTTTGTCTCTAATAATTTCCCTCAGATGTTTATCAAATTGAATATGTTCAAGTCCTATTTTTTCCGAAGCACTTTTAAGAATTTCTTCTGATAAACCTATTTTTCTTGCAATATCTATGGCAAATGAACTTCCCGGTTTGCCTATTTGTAATTTAAATAGAGGTTGAATTTGCCCGGTATCAAATAACATGGCCCCATTAATAATTCCTTTGGTAGATGAAGCAATGTGTTTTAAGTTAGCATAGTGTGTTGTAATCACGGCATACACTTCACTTTCATTGAGTTTTTCGAGAATGGCTTCGGCAATTGCTGCTCCCAGCATAGGTTCTGTTCCCGATCCAAATTCATCAATAAGTAAAAGGGTTTTATGTGTTGCATTTTTCACGAAGAATTTCATATTCATCAAATGGGAACTATAAGTGCTTAGGTCATTCTCAAGTGATTGTTCATCGCCTATATCTATGAAAATACTTGAAAATATGCCCATTTGAGAATTTTCATCCATAGGGACAAGCATTCCACTTTGTAACATACATTGTAATAATCCCACTGTTTTAAGACATACCGACTTTCCTCCGGCATTTGGCCCTGAGATGAGAAGTATCCGGTTGTTTTCGTTAAGGTTTATATCAAGAGGGATAACTTTTTTATTTAATTTTTTATGAGAAAGAAAAAGTAAAGGGTGTTTTGCCTGTATCCACCTAAATGGTTGATTTTTTAAAATTCCTGGCTTGCAAGCCTCTATTTTTATGGCAAACTTGGCTTTAGCCCTCAAAAAGTCGATATATCCAAGAAAAGTATATATTTTTTCAAGATCATCAATATAGGGCCTTATAGAATCGGTAAATTTGGTAAGAATTTTAATGATCTCCCTGTTTTCTGCATATTCAAGTTCTTTAACTTCATTATTCAGTTCAACAACTTCAGCCGGTTCAACATATACAGTTTTGCCCGATGACGACTCATCATGAATAAACCCACTTATTTTTCTTTTATTAGCCGAGAGTAAAGGAATTACCAAACGACCGTTGCGTATGGTCAACGCTGCATCTTCCTCTGCAATACCTTCTTTTTGTACACTTTTTAAAATACTATTTAATCTTTTATTAACATGTGATTGTTTTAGGTTTATTTCTTTTCGTATTTTAGAGAGTTCTGTGGACGCATTATCTTTGATACGCCCTGTTTTTGTAAGAATGGTTTCAATTTTTTCAAGGATAAAAGGAAAAAATTTGACATTCCCAGCAACCCTTCTTAAAGCGGGGTATTTTTCTTTGTCTTCAATTCCTGTAAAGAACCGTAACACGGATTTTACTGCTTCAAGTGATTTTCTTAAGTTAACAACCTCTTCTGCTTCAAGATATCTGCCTTCAATACGGGCTTTCTTGAGGCTTCCTGTAACATCTATGTAATTGTCAATTGGAAAGTTTTCTTCATACAAACATATTTCTTTGAATTCAGCAGTTTCATCTATTTGTTGGAGAACAGAATCATACGAATCTGTGATTTTCATAGTATCCACATGCTTTATTCCTAAATCGCACAGGCAGCTATTTCTAACCATTTCCCTAACCTGGTCAAAACCTACTTTATTTTCAAAATTTTCAGGATAAATCATTTATAATATCTTTGCATGTTGACAAAAATAATAACAGATGATTAATATTTCGTTAGCTAAGGTAAACATTCCGTTAAAATACAACGTTTATTAGCCAGTTTTTCAAAATAAGTAAATTTATTTTAACTCTATCTGGCAACAAAAGCATATCTATATTTGTTACCACGCTATATTCTCAAAATATTTAAATGGTAATATGAAAAAAAATCAAGCAAGCAAAAATAGTCTATTAAACTCACCCAGGCAGATAGTTGCGGAGTTAAATGAAATGCAGGCTATACAACAATTTAAGTTGCTCTCTGTAAGAAATCTTACTAACACGACATACGTAATGCGGTTTGAAAAAAACAGGATAAAATTTAAAGCAGGACAACATATTGTACTGGGCATTCCCGGAGATAATCAAACCAGGGAATATTCAATATACAGCACAGAGAATGATCCATTCCTTGAAGTATTAATAAAAGAAGTGGATGATGGATTAGTTTCCAAACGTTTGCATAAATCAGGCATTGGTGGTTACTTGAATATAGAAGGACCGTTTGGATTTTTTACCCTTGATGAAAAAAGAATGGACAGGAAATATTTATTTGTAGCGACAGGAACCGGGATTGCACCATTTCATAGTATGGCAGGCTCATATCCTACCCTCAATTATACTATCTTACATGGAGTGAGGTATAGTGAAGAAGCTTATGAAAAAGATTCTTATCCTAGCGAAAAATATATGCT
>CAZWGG010000193.1:0-8754 GCA_964633305.1 uncultured Bacteroidales bacterium | reverse complement strand
ATTTAACCTGTCACCACAAAACGGACAAGCTTTCGTATTTTTGTTCGAATTTTGAAAAGGCCTTATTAATTTTATTTAATGACCCAACTTGGTTTAGAGGCAGACGAACAATCCTTGATTGTTCAGCTAAAGCTTGAAGTATTGACTGGCGAATCCACCAAACAGCATAAGAAATAAATTTGAATCCCCTTGTTTCATCAAATTTTTCAGCAGCTTTTATCAGCCCGAGGTTTCCTTCGTTAATAAGGTCGGGTAGACTTAATCCCTGGTTTTGATATTGTTTGGCAACTGATACGACAAATCGTAGGTTGGCCCTTGTCAGTTTTTCAAGTGCTTCTTTATCTCCTCTTTTAATTCTCTGGGCAAGTTCAACTTCTTCTTCAACAGTAATAAGTTCTTCCTTTCCAATTTCTTGTAAATACTTATCAAGCGATGCGCTTTCCCTGTTTGTAATTGATTTTGTGATCTTTAGTTGTCTCATTTTTCCTTTTGAAATTTTTGCGAATTTAGACTATTTTTTGTTTAAATTCAATATGAATTACAGTTCTGTAACTCATTAAAAAAGGCCTGCAGAATGCAAGCCTTTTTTTCTTTATAATTTGCTTGAATTCTTACAGTCCAAAAGCATAGTAGGCAATTACACCATTCGGATAAATTCCTTCGATGTAGATTCCTCCTTTCGTGCTTTCAAGGATCTTTTTTAGCTCATCAACAGTATCGACAGATTTGTTATTAACCCGAGTAATGATAAATCCCTCTTTAACGCCTTCACTTTTTAATTTTCCTGATGATAATTCAGCAACTTTAATTCCATTCTTTACTCCATATTCTTTTTTTTCATTACTATCGAGTTCAATTAGTTTTGCGCCAAGTATAGTATCGTATGTTCCAGATTTTACAATCTTAGTGTCTCCTTGCAAATTACGTAAAATAACGTCGAATTGTTTCATTTTTCCGTCTCTTTTTATCAACACACTTATTTTGTCACCTGGTCTGTAACGGCTTATTTGCTCGGTTAATTCCGAAGGGCTGTTAACTTCAATTTCATTAATTTTAAGAATAACATCCCCGGATTTAATACCTGCAGATTCGGCGGCACCATCATCGCGTATACTAGAGACATAAACACCTTCAATTTTATCCAAACCTTCTTCTTTAGACAGGTCTGCAGTTACTTCAACAATTGTAACTCCCAGAAATGCCCTTTGTACGGCTCCAAATTCAATTAAGTCAGATACAACTTTCTTAACTATGCTTACCGGAATAGCAAATGATATACCGGCATATCCTCCTGAGGGTGAAACAATAGCCGTGTTAATTCCAATTAATTCACCTTTAGTGTTTACAAGGGCACCTCCGCTATTTCCCCGGTTTACCGCTGCATCGGTTTGAATAAACGATTCAATCCTGTAATCATCGCGAATTATTCCCAGGTTTTTTCCTTTTGCACTTACAATACCTGCGGTTACGGTTGAGGCAATATTAAAAGGATTTCCAACAGCCAAAACCCATTCACCAACTTTAAGATCATCGGAGTTACCATAATCTATGTATGGCAATTTTTCACCTTTAATTTTTAAAAGCGCCAGATCTGTGCTTGGGTCAGTACCAACTAACTTAGCTTCAAATTCACGTTTGTCGTTTAATGTTACATAAACTTTATCTGAATTGTCAACTACGTGATTATTAGTAACGATATATCCGTCGGCTGATATAATCACGCCTGAACCAAAACCTATAACCGGCTCGGGATCGCGGTAACGGTCGCCATAAAAAAATTCGTAAATAGGATTACGGAATGTTTCTCTCTCCATTTGCGTTTTGACATGTACAACAGCATGAACCGATTTTTCTGCTGCATATGTAAAATCAAAAGCTTCTCCATTCATATTGGCTGGTAAGTTGGCAAATCCTACAGGGGTATTAACCCTCGCAGTAATAATCTTTTCTCCCTTATCAAAAAGTTTTGAGTATGCAAAAACCGCTATTAACCCACCTGCAACAGCTATTATAATGCTTCCTGTTATTTGTTTAACTTTCATCCTGTATTTTCTTAAATTTTTAATAATAGATTTATTCTAAGTACGACCCTGTCACTACAAATCTAACGCCAAAGTTAATATAATTGTTTCCGGGTTTAAAAGAATTAACAATTTTTAACCTTAACTTAAGAATTATGATTTAAACGCCAACGATAAAATAGGGGTTTCAAAAAGTCAATGTAAATACTGTCTCTTTTTCAGGTTCGGAATGTGCAGAAATGGCGCCATTGTGCAATCGCAATATTTGCTTTGACAGACTTAGTCCTATACCCGAACCCGAAGGCTTTGTTGTAAAAAAAGGGATAAAAATTTTGTCCAGCACATCTTTTAATATACCGGGACCATTGTCAATTACTTGAATTGTTACCCGTTCTCTTTTGTTCAGAAAGCCATGCAATTGAATCATCCCTTTATTTTTTTTCCTGAGAGCGTAAATAGAATTCTTAATAAGATTAATAAGAACTTGTTCTATTAATTGTTCATCAGCAGTTATTTTAATAATTGGGGGCTCAATATTCGTTTTAAATTCAATATTATTCAGATGAAGTTCTTCTTCCATAAGTTTTTGAATATTTTTGAATATTTCCAAAACACTGCAAACTTTAAAGTTAGGTTTAGGGATTCTCGTAAGGTTCCGGTATGTATTTACAAAATGTAAAAGTCCGTTACTTCGTTTATTAATAGTTTGCAGTGCTTCCTGTATTTCTTGAACTGTATTTTTATCTAAACTAAACACTTTGCCTTTTTTTTCAGCAGATAAGTTTTTTAATAAATTCTCAAGCGTTGAAGAAAGCGAGGCTATTGGTGTTATAGAGTTCATAATTTCATGTGTAAGCACCCTTATAAGTTTTTGCCATGCTTCGGTTTCCTGTTCTTCCAAAACATTTTGAATATCTTTAATCGTGGTAAGGATAATAAGTTTGTCTTTTATCTTTATATTCGTTGCGTAAATAGCTAACTGGAGTATTTCTTCTTCATCGTTAACCCTTATAAGCTTGTTTTCTCCGGGTTTTATGTTCAAAAGGGTATCAACCAGTTCCTTGCTTTTCGATTCTAGAAATTTTATATTTTTCAGGCTGGTAACCTGGAAAATTCTTTTTGCAGTTCTATTAATTAATTCAACATTCCCATCTTTTTGATAGGCTATAACACTTACGTCAATATTTTGTACAATAGTTTGAAGGTAATGGAAATGTTCTTCTTTTTCAGAACGGACTTTTTGAAAATCTACAATTACTTCATTAAAAGCTTTATTGAGTTCATCAAACGAATTACCCATGCCTTCTATTTGAAAAGTTCGGGTAAATTCCGAAAATCTTATTGATTCGAGAAAACTGGTTAATTCCCTGTTGGTACGGTCAATATACCTTATAAGTGATGTTATTTGAAAAATAGCAGCTATTCCAATTAGTACAGGAGCAATAAAATACTCTTCTTCAACAAAATAAAAGAATAAAAGAATAGAAGCGGCAAGGATTATGATCCTTATAATTAAATTGAATCTGAAGTTTTTATAGATCATATTTATCCATTCTGCGGTAAAGCGAAGTTCTCGTTAGTCCTAATTCTATGGCTGCCTGGGTTATATTACCCTGGCTTTGTTTCAGTACCTTGGTAATGACTGTTTTTTCAATTTCTTCAAGGTTGTGCGTATCAAAATCATGTTCGCCACTCTTTTTATGCGGATAAGACAAAATAAAATCATGAGGTTCAAGAATAGTTGATTCGCTCATAATTATAGCACGTTCAATAGAATGCTGAAGTTCACGCACATTTCCGGGCCACGAATAGTGAGTAAGTTTTCTTAATGCATGTGAATTTATTCCTTTAATTGTTTTTTTGTATTTCTTAGAAAATATAGTAATGAAATGATTTGCGAGTAATGGTATATCTTCAACCCTGTCCCGTAATGGTGGAAGGTGTATTTCTACCGTATTAATCCGGTAAAGTAAATCTTGCCGAAAAGTATTATTTGCAACCATATCATAAATATCGTTATTGGTAGCACATATTAATCTTACATCAATAGGAATTGGTTTGTTGGAACCAACCCTTGTCACTTCCCGTCTTTCTATTACTGTTAATAATTTAGTTTGCAGGGGTAGTGACAAATTTCCTATCTCATCAAGGAAGAGCGTTCCTTTTGATGCGATTTCAAATCTTCCTGGTTTTTCTTTTTTAGCATCTGTAAATGCTCCTTTTTCATGTCCGAATAATTCGCTTTCAAACAAAGTTTCAGTTATCGATCCCAAATCAACACTAATAAAAACTTCATCTTTTCGTAATGAATTTCTATAAAGTGCACGTGCCACAAGTTCTTTTCCTGTTCCATTTTCACCAAGAATCATGATGTTTGCATCGGTTTTTGCCACTTTTTTTATGGTTGTAAAAACTTGTTCCATTTCTTTCGATTTTCCTATAAAATCATGAAAAGGCTGGTCGAGCACTGCACTTATTTCCTTTTGTTTATTTCTTAAACTATCAGCCTCTTGTCTCGATTTTCTCAGTTTTATTGAAGCCGATACTGTTGCCAGCATCTTTTCATTGTGCCAGGGCTTTAAAACAAAGTCCGTAGCACCTGATTTTATTGCTTTAACAGCTTTTTCTGCATCACCATAAGCTGTAATAAATATAACCACTGCCAGGGGGTCGATACCTAATATTTTTTCTAACCCGTCAAATCCTTCTTGTCCGCTTATTGCATCTTTTGAGAAGTTCATATCGAGTAGAATAACATCAAAATACTCATTGGTAAGTAATTCTGGAATTTTATCAGGTGTATTTGCTGTTGTTACTGATTCTACATAAGGTTTTAAAAGTAATTTTAATGCAAAAAGAATGTCTTCATTGTCATCTATAACAAGAATCTTACCTGTCTTTTCATTCATGATATTAACTTATTTTTGGAGTAGGTTTATGGGATAAAAATACATATTATTTTCGACATGTTCGATTTCGTACTCCCCGGGGCACATTTTTGAACATATTAATGATAATTAAAACTAATGTAGATTGATTAAATAACTTTATATCAATCAAATAAAACATATGGCACAATAAATGATGTACAGGTTATAAAAATTTGAAGAAATGAACGAATTATGTGTACCCATACCCGGAATAACCGAAAATGATGTAGCGGAAATAACGGTTACAATTAAAGGTAAAAAAGTTAAATATGACTTTAAGATTGAATCATTTCCCTGGGAAGTTGATGATGGACTGGCCACAGCAGATGATTCTCTCACAAAATCAATAACCAGGATATACAGATTAAAGCGGGCAATTGAATCATATGATAAAGCCTGGGAACTTATACAGATATTTAATCCTTCTGAAAAAGCAGATCATATTCATGTTTTATATAGAAAAAAGAACGGATAAAAATATTTGTTATACCGTTTTCATCAAACCCGTGTGTAATTTCAGTATCACTGACACGAATCATCTTTAGGTTCGCAAACCTAATAAGTATCAGTATATACCAGTGTTAAAAGTTTTTATGTAACGACATAATTTTTCACTTATAAAGTAATCTTCTTTTATTATATTAGCGAAGTTTTTTCATGAAACAATGCCAAAGTTTTGGCGTATACAATGTAACTTAAAAAACTATTACTATGAGAAAATTACTTTTTATTTCATTGGTTTTAATGCCGTTGTTTTCAAATGCTCAAGTTTTTAATACAGCGACTACATTAAAACCAAGGCATTTTTCAATAGGATTGAATCCTGTTTATTTTAATGAAGATTTAGGTATGTTTATTTATGGAAATGCCGGTATTAAATCTGGTATTGATCTGTCGTTGAAGTTTGGAATACTTGATGGTTCGGATTACCTGGGGTTTGATTTGGAATGGAGATTACTAGGCGGAAAACCTGATATTTCACTCCTTACAGGTATACATTCATGGGGAGATTTTGGGCTGGATTTGGGATTGAATATTTCATTTCCGGTTAAAGGCGATATTGCTATTTATACAGGACTCGACTCTGATATTAATTTTAATGATGATGTTACGGGGCTGTTCTGGATTCCTTTGGGAATTGAAATTAAGATGCGAAAAAATATTTCTTTGTTATTTGAAGGAGAGATTCCAATAAGTGATCCGGCTTTCCCAATAATCGGAGGTGGGGTATCTTTTTATTTTTAAAAGAATTTAATTTTTTATACTCATCTCGCTACAGATTTCTTTCATAGCAAATGAATGGAATTTCCCGGAAAGAAGAATGGTATTTTCCAGTTTTCTTATAATTGTTATTTACATACATTTGTTTTGCCGAATCAAAAGTACTAAGAACATCTATTTTGATGTTATTGTAGCTGTATTCTTCTACAGAACTTACTACATACTCAAATATTAGAATTTCAGAATAAACCAAAAAAACCATTTTTCAAAGAAACAATTTCCTTCATAAAGAAAAAATATATTTTGATAATATCCGTTTTTAACCAGATATTTGTTTGTCTCAATTCTATAGTTGCACAATGAAGAAATTTAAATTGGTATACTTTACTGTATGTTGTTTTGTTATTGTTTTTTCGTGCAAAGATGTTGATTTTATTACCGATTCTTCGGCCAAGTTAACTTTTTCTGTTGATACAATTACTTTCGATACGGTATTTACTAGCATTGGTTCTACAACTAAACAGCTTCGTGTTTATAACAATCATAACCAACCCATTAAGATATCAGAAATATATTTGGCAGGTCGTAATATTTCCTATTTCAGGTTGAATATAGACGGAGACCAGTCAGACAGGGTTGCAGACGTGGAAATTCGTTCAAAAGACAGTTTATATATTTTTGTTGAAATTACAGTAGACCCGCTTGGAGTTAATAATCCACTGGTTATTAAAGATTCCATTGTTTTTATTACAAATGGAAACGTACAGGATGTTAACCTGGTAGCTTACGGACAAGACGTTCACCTTGTTAACGGGGAATGGGTTGAAACCACTACCTGGACTGCCGATAAACCCTATCTTATCTATAATTCCATCGGGATAGATACTACTGAAACACTTACAATTGAAAAAGGTGCTATGCTCTATTTTCATGACCGGTCAAGAATGTATATTTTTGGTACTCTTTTAGCCGAAGGAACAAAAGAAAATCCTATTGTTTTCCGCGGCGATCGGCTGGACTATATTGATGTTTATCCTCCACTGCCTTATGACAATCTTTCCGATCAATGGGGAGGAATATGGTTTTTGTCTTCAAGCAAGGGAAATAGGCTGAATTATTGCAATATAAGAAATGCTAATATTGGTATACAGGCTGGAGTTCTTGGCGAAACAGAACAAGCAGAGCTTGAGATATCAAACAGTATTGTTGAGAATCATTCATTTTCGGCAATGTTTTTGATTAATAGTAAAATGATCGCCAAAAACTGTTTAATTGCCAATTGCGGGTCATATCTGGTATCATCTGTTACCGGTGGGTATTACGAATTTTATCAGTGCACCCTGGCTAACTATTATTCCCATTTTACCCAATCACGAAGCGGTGAACCATCGGTTTTGCTTTCAAACCAGGTTGTGTATCTTGACTCGGTTTTTACCGGCGACCTTGAAAAAGCCGGTTTTTATAATTGCATAATAACCGGTTCAGGTAATAACGAGTTAAGGCTTTATAGCAATAAAAAAAACAGCTTGAATTATAAATTTGACCATTGCCTTTTGAATGTTAACTTAGATTCGATTGATGCTGAAAATACCGAATATTTCAGTAACGTTATTTTTAACGACGATCCTAACTTCAAATCTACCGAACGGTATGAATACAACTTTGAACTCGACACGTTGTCAGGGGCCAAAGATAAAGGTGACCCGGGCCTTATTACTTTATATCCCGAGTTGCAATATGACATAAATGGAGAATTAAGAACAGGTGATGCGGCTCCTGACCTGGGTGCATATGAAAGAATAGAGTAGGAGTAAGTATAAATTAAAGAATTACAGTTTACATAGTATAATGAAGAATTCTTACGTCTTTTTTGCTTTTTTGTTCGTTATCCTGGATTGCCCTTGTAGTTTCAGTCAAAATTACACGAACAAAAGAGGGGATATAAGGATTATGTTTTATAATGTTGAGAACTTGTTTGACATTTATGATGATACACTTACAAATGACGATGAGTTTTTACCAACAGCCGACCGGCATTGGAACCATAACAAATTTTATGATAAACTAAATAAACTATTTAAGGTTATTGCGGCAGTTGGTGAATCCGAACCACCTGAAATAGTGGCTTTTGCTGAAATAGAAAACCGTTTTATCTTGCATAAACTAATTGATGATACGCCATTGTCTAAATTCCGGTATACCATTATTCACAAAGACTCTCCCGATAAAAGGGGAATTGACGTGGGGCTTATTTACCGCCCCGATAAACTGGTAAAAATTAAAGAAGAATTTATACAGATTAATTTCCCTGGCGACTCAATGCATAAAACACGTGATATCCTTTATTCTTCATTTTTACTTAAAAACAACGATACCATCCATGTGTTTGTTAACCATTGGCCATCAAGGTATGGCGGACAATTACCAAGCGAGTCCTCAAGAATGTTTGTTGCATCGGTACTTAAAATCAAAGTTGATTCGGTTTTTCAAACCAGTAAACAAGCCAACATACTTATAACCGGCGATTTTAATGACGAACCTTTTAACAAAAGCATTAAAGAGGTATTACAGGCCAAAAACCC
>CAZWGG010000192.1:3352-8756 GCA_964633305.1 uncultured Bacteroidales bacterium | reverse complement strand
CGCAGTATTTGGCGTTTTCTTGCAAAGACTATATAGGGAAGTTATCACAGGTTGAAACTAAGGGCGGCGCCTGCTCTGTCTTTTCGAAACTATGGTAAAGCAAGGCAGCGTAGCAACCCTTAGCCTTTTTATCTCTTACTTTCATCTTAATCTATTCGGCAAAATTTTCAATTTAATCATTACCTGTATACTTAAACCAATGGAAGGTAGCGAATAAGCCTTTGACATTATCGTCTGATAAAGCATATATGCCATAAAGGCAGCCGGTAAAACCGCCTGCTGTTTCTGTACTCAGATACCGCGCATCCAGGTCGCCGCCAATCGCCTTCCATTCTTCGCTGTTTTCAGCATAAAAGCAACGATACACATTTAAATCAGACTCGATTTTTAGTTTTAATTCTCTGGTACCGGTTAATGGAACCGAAGCAAGCTTTACCATACCATCTCCTTCTCCCCGGTATAATTGTACAGCTTCCTTACTTCTTTCTAACGATTTGCACAAATAATAAAAATGACCTACATTTTGAAATATCACAAGTCCCGCTTTATCCGCCTCCCTTTCAGGGGAAAAGCCCAGGGCAGTGGAAGCGCTTCCATGCAAATGCTGTTGGCGTCTTCCAAGGAATGATGGGGTCCCTTGATGTATAAGAGAGAAAGGACGTACTTCTATAATTAGTTGGCCTTCGCCTTCTGTGTTTAGCTTATACCAGTCATCAGCTGAGCTTCTAATCATTATCCAATCAAAATCAAGTTTTGGTGAAGTAAAATCGTACCGTTTCGTAAAATTCCCGTTTAAGGAGATATAATCAACAGGCGCAGGTAAAGCGGCAGAAAAGGGATAAGACAATTGAACTTCCTCGAAACCGGGATTGATCAGCGGCCAGCCATCTTTCCATTTAACAGGAGCCATAAATGTTTCACGACCCAGGTTGTAGTGATTTCCTTCATAGGGACGACAAGCCAGGAACACTGCCCACCAGCCTCCATTTAAATCCTGAATTAAATCGGCATGCCCGGTAGAAGTTATCGGATTCGGCCGGTTTGGATCCAGATGTCTCTGGGTAAGAATTGGGTTTTGATCCCATGGCAAATATGGACCCAAGACATTTTCGCTTCGAAAAATTACCTGGCTATGGTTTATGCTGGTACCGCCTTCGGCCGCGCATAAGTAGTAATAGTCTTTTATTTTATAAATATGAGGGCCTTCAATCCAAACCGGTTTTTTAGTAATATCTACACCCCCGTTTATTAAAATTTTATTTTCCCCCACGACTTTCATGCTTTTTATGTCCACTTCATAAATCCTGATGGTCCTGTGGCCATCATAGAGAGATTTATTACCAGGAGGGTCACTGTTGTAGATAATATATGCTTTTCCATCGTCGTCAAAAAACAAAGAAGGGTCAATTCCTTGAACCTCAGGTAAAAAATAAAGACCGGACCAGGGGCCTGCAGGATCTTCAGCTACGGTTATATAATTTCCCCTGCCACCTACTTCCGTACAAGTAACATAAAATTTACCTTCGTGATACCTGATTGTTGGTGCATAGGTCCCTCTTGTAGTAATATTTTGTCCCTCAATCTGTAATTGTTCTTTCCTGGTCAACACATGTCCTATTTGTTTCCAATGTGCCATGTCCTTGCTATAAAACACGGGTATACCAGGGAAATACAAAAAGGTAGAATTAACCATATAATAGCCATTCAGACCTCTACATACGCTGGGATCAGGATAAAACCCCGGCAATATGGGGTTATTTATCTGATAATCTGTTTGTTGTTTCTTGCAAAATGTGCTACATGCTACAAATGCAAATATGACCACTAAAACATGTAAATACTTCCTAAAATTTTTCATCCTTGTTTTTTTTAATGTTTGATATACTTCTCGAAAGTATAAATTATTTCTCACATACTAACTTAAATTTTAGATGCACATTTTAAATCCATATATTCGATCTGTGTGAACGAGGAATTATAAGAAATGAAATAATAAGGCAATTGAGATAAGAACAATAAATAAACGGGAACTAACATTCAAAAAAGTTCTTCACCTTTGTTGATATCATTATATAATTATAACTCTATACGGGTGAACAGGGGAAATGCATTTCTATATGTGTTCATAGAACATAGATAAAATTATAATAATTGCTGCTGATAACATTTAAAATCAATGCAGAGGTAAGTAACACTTTGATAAGCAAACAAAAATAAATATTCATTACAGGAATCCTACATATATTTTAAGTCTCTCGGTTAAGTTCATGCCGGTATTTGGGATGGTGGATTGGAACGTAAGCTGCAATTTTGTATCTTGCAAATCAAAAACAGTGCAATGCAAAGCCTAAGATATCATACCCACAAACCTTCAGATTGTCTTCTAAAGAACAAAATATGAAAACAGCATTACTAATTATTGACGTTCAAAATGATTATTTTGATAAAGAGACTATGCCAGTTGTTGGTTCAGATAAAGCAAGTAAAAATGCAAGATTGATTCTTGACCGGTTCAGGTCAGATAGCTTTCCTGTAATACATGTTCAACATATTGCAACAAGACCTTCTGCAACATTTTTTCTGCCAAATACAAAGGGAGCAGAAATTCATGATAATTTAAAACCACTGGAAAAAGAGAAGGTAATTATCAAGCATTATCCAAATAGTTTTAGAGAAACTGAATTGCGTGATTATCTGGAAAATAATAATGTGACAGATTTGGTTATATGTGGTATGATGACCCACATGTGTATTGATGCCACAGTTAGAGCAGCAAAAGATTTTGGATTTAATATTATATTGATTGGAGATGCATGCGCGACAAAAGACCAGGAAATAGATGGACAAATAGTAAAAGCAGAAGAAGTTCAAAAAAGCTTTTTAGCAGCATTAAATTATTTTTATGCCACGGTTATGACAACTAAACAATTTTTAGAGAAATAAGTATGATACATAACCTGCAATATAAAGTGCAACACGAATTCTTGCTCCATTTTAAGGATGCCGGGAAGTCAATCATTTTTTTAAAGGAGATAAAACATGAGAAGATACTCTGTTCATAATGTAGCTTCCTTTTCTATTTTTCCATTAATCTCAGCTAAACATGCCAAACTATTCTTCTGTTCATTTAATACATTCAAGCCGGTTTTTTTTGCTAATGCCCCCAGGTTTCCATAATTTTCCTGTACATCTGAATATGTATAAATTAACAATTTTGAAGCATGCGTGGCAATATAATGCCTTAGTTGCTTCGCCTGCTCAGGTGAACACTCCAATAATCTGCCAGGCATAAGTATTACCAAATCGTAAGTAGTTCCGTTAAACCATTGCATCTCAGTATCAAATATATTTCCGCAGTAAAAATTTTCTTTGTAAGCAGGTAAAAGCTGTTTTGCATTATTAATTTTTTTTGCCTCAATATCAACACCAAAAGGGGTACAGTGATTGACAATATTACTTATATTCTTTAATAATGCTGCATTTCCACACCCTAAGTCAAGAATTTTAACTTCTCCCTTAATCTCCTGGAGAACATTGCTGGCTAAATTCACAACAGGTTTATGGGCATTATACATTGCCTGCATTGATGAAAAACCATTATCCAGGTAATACCAATCTTCAATATTAGTATTATCACGTTGGAGTTTATCAATATCCGCATTAGAAATATGGTAAGGAAAATGAAGCCCCTTAGCACCCTCAGAAGGATACACAGAACCTTTTCGATGAACTATTACTTTTTTTGGATTTGGAAAAGTGGCTGTTAAAATTTTCACAACCGGGGTCCTTATCTCTGCAATGCCATTTAATGCTGACCATTCCATTGGCCAATCCAACATCTCTCTTAACCAGTCAACTTCTTTGTTATATCCGCTTTTTTCTGCTAATGTTAGCATTTTGTCCCCAAAAGAAACCGTTGCTTTACAGTTAAAACTACAAGGTAAATGGGGTACAGCTCTAACACCCAACCAACGCAGCAATATATTGGAATATGGATGGCCGTTTACTTCTATCAAATTTTCGCTAGATACTTGTGCCCCTGATGTGCCACAGGCCATTGGCCAGGTTGTATCAATCCATCCCTTATTATTCCAGACTTCCCGAAAAAAAGCCCGGCAACACGATGGATATCCTAAAAGTTCGCCCATTTTCGAATCATCTTTTTTTCCCCAAGCTTTTCGAAAACGCAATAATTCACTACTTTGCCCAAGCACAACACGAAAGTTAAAATTTTCGCCTTGTTCTGGGGGACGGCCCACCGCTGAATAAGAAGATGTTATAGCTGCCTGTTTTGTTAAGGGAAGAAATCCAATGTTATTTTTAATACACCAATCACCTATACTCAGAAATTCCTCAGCATCAATTGTGATAAGGGCACACTTTCTTATTTTTGCAAGGATTGAGATACGTTCAAGCATTGTCCACATTTGAAGTATCATGGATATCCTTTGCCTCCAAACATTCTTTGCTTTATCACTCACCCATGCAACGCGTGTAAAATCAGGCATTGAAAAATTATAATCCCTGATAAAATGTTGCCAATTGGAAAGTCTAATTTTTTTTTTATTAATGGATTTGTTTTTAACCATTACCTTCACCATTATTCATTCCTCCTGCATCATAATGATCGCCATGCTGGTCACCATGACTATTAAAACCACATTTATTTTTATCCATCACATCTGTAGAAAACCAATTTCGCGCTTCCAGGTAATGTTGCATCGAACGGTTATCATTATTCTCCCAGCCATCAAGCATATATTGTTCTAATTCAAAACGGACCACCTGCGCAGAAATAGGAGATGCTCCTTTGTTTAACAGCTCGTCCTCAAAGTGACGAAACAGGGTCATCCAAATCTCACAGTGTTCACTTCGGTTTCGCCAATCCGAATCTACAGCTGTCCCCGGGCATTGGCCTTTACACATCAGGAAAAAACGGCAGCCCTGGCAACCTTCATATTCCTGTGGTGTATGGTATAATGCAATATAACGTTCAAAACCCGGTTGGTCAGCTTTAACATAGTCAATTCCACTACGGTTGGTTCTGCCACAATTAGAACGTTGTCCGAAACCTTCAATGCCTTGTACTGCCCTTGTTGTATAAGGGTCACAGGCATTCCAAACACATGTTGTATTATTATCTTTCCCAAGCAGCATGTTTATCATATCTGTAAATATATCGTATTCCATATTTTTTGGTTGTTGAGATTTAAGGTATAATAGTGCGTCAATATTTTCTTTATTGGAAAGGGCCAGTGATTTTTGTACATCGTCACAATCAACTTGTAACAAATGCAGCCTGATTGAGCTAACTCCCAAAGAAGTGACATGATGAAGCCAGGTAACAAGTTTAGGAAGTTTTTCTTTTGATGCATTTTTTTTTGAAAGGGTAACAATTAAACTT
>CAZWGG010000192.1:0-3342 GCA_964633305.1 uncultured Bacteroidales bacterium | reverse complement strand
AATGAAAAAACAATATACAAAGCTATAACACAAAAGAAATAAAACCTCAGATAAAAATAAAAAAACCCCGCCCAACGGGCATCGTTAAGTTCTCCCGGACCATCTATTGAAATCCCAACGTGAACATTATATTCTTTAAACATCCTTATATGATTTTCATTAATCAGTGTTCCGTTACTTTGGATTCCATTATTGCCAAATTTCTCAAGCCCCCATGACCAGATTTCCTCAAGGTCTTTTTCAGATATTAATAAAGGTTCTCCTCCGAAAAGTGTGAATGATTCGCCTTCTTTTAAAATTGCCTGTTTTATAATATTAATATCATACATGGCAGTAAGATTACTTGCATCCCGCTGGGGTTTTTGATAACAGTATTTACAGGCTAAATTACATGTTACACTTATGGGTTTTATTTCAATTGTCATGCTTTCCCCTTTTCCTTTTTGTTCATTAAATATCGATATAGTCCGTATGGTCTATATGGATATCTTTATGGGTGTCTGCATGAGGAGGCCTGTCTGAATGCCAATCTGAATGTGCGTCGGTATGATTGCTATAATAATCGTTATGATCAGGTTTCTGTGTGTCATTATGGTCCCAATGCATATTATCCGTGTGATCCTCATGAGGCCGTTGCTTTCCTTTATCTTCATGGCTATCAGCATGAGGAGGACGCCCATCGCCATGAGTATCCTGGTAAGCTTCATCCGTATGGGCCGTATCAGTATGGTTGGCATCTGAATGCGGTGTAAAATCATTATGTCGATTATTGTTGATATCCAAATAGTTATCAGTATGCTTATAATGATGATCATAATGTCTCTTTCGTTCCACATCATGATGATCCGAATGATTTAGGTCGTAATGTGGGGCCTTTAAATCAGTATGTTCAACATCACTATGGTGCGTGGAATAATCATTATGGTCTTCATGTGGTGTATCAAGATGGGCATCAGCATGATCAGCATGTTTAACATCCGTATGCCCACCCCAGGCGTCATCATGTGGTTTAACCTCATCATAATGATGATCGGTATGGGCATCTTTATGATCAAAATAACCATCATGATGTTTGCCAGATGAATCACTATGACCACTCCAATAATCAGAATGCTTAGTATCTAAGTGGAATTTTCCCTGATCGGCATGTGGCATAAACAGTTCTCCAGCACTATCGCCATAAACCGCTACTTCGGGCGATCGAACAGAATCTTCAAGCCATTGTTCCCGTAAGTTGTTTTTTATATGCTTTAAATCTTCAGACGCTGTTCCGGTGGCCTTTTTCTTTTTGCTGACCAGAATGCGCCATATTACAAAAAAAATAGTTGCCCCAAGAGCTGTGAGAATAATAGTTGTATTCATAAAATATCCTCCATTTGTATAACCTATTGTAATATATTTTTTTGTAATTATTTGCAATTAAGTTACAATATAATAATAAAACCAAAAAAATATTTATTCTTTTTTTGGTTTCAAACATAAAAACGCATAACCTTTCTAACATCCGGAAAAGGATCACAACCTTATTGACAACGTTATATAAATAATTTAACTTTGTTAGAAAAGGAAAGATAAACAAAGACTATATTCCGGCATATTACTTCAACAGTTTCAAAATTAGGTGCAGAAAAATAAGTCAGGGTGAAGGTTTAATCCTTTTGCATGGTTAATTAATGGGCTCATAATTTTTATGATGATATTGCCAGGTCTTTGTCTGAATAATTCATGGCTTTTATCCCTGATTAGAGGGGAAGAGGATATAGTAAATTCAGCTAGTCTGGGACATTATGCTAAGCGAGAAATATTCGCCTTTTATACACTCTCAGTACTCTGCTTTTATATAGAATTTTTTATGCAAATTTACTCGATCACATTTTCTAAATCTTTGCTAATTATTTTAAATTCTTTTACTTTTAAGTAATTTTTGTAAGTAACTATATATAAAATGCTGTTAAATTGTTAACCTAATACTATGGATAATAACAGAAAGGATATTATGGATTTTGAACTAACAAAAAACAAATTACGGGAACAACGGCTTACAACCAAATTCTAAATGAATGGATAGATATATAATTTTTGGGATTATAAGTTTACCAATAATAGGAGCTCCATGGAGAACTTTATTTTCTATAAAAAGTCATGGCTTCTACAGAATTATTGATAATATCCATAGTTTCAGTAATATTTCTTTATATCACGGCTATATTTGATGAGAAAGAATGTATTTCATTTTTTGGAGATAAATACAAAGATTATATGAAAAAAAGCAAAAGGTTTGTTCCTTATTTAATTTAATAACAACTTTGCCTAACAATGGTGTAGTACTTATGGGTTTCGGCGGTTATACAAGGTTTGCGGCTCAATAAAAAAATCAGTGAAAACTAACCTCATTCTGCCGGGGCTCCTTGAAGGTGCAGTGCGAAACTGCCGCGAAACCCCTTGTAACACTATACCATTATACGCCTGACAGAAATTGAAAAATAATATGGGACATCCATTAACTAATTTAAATACCGAATCTCAGGCTAAAGAGAGTAAATTAATAAAAATTAATCAGTGACCGCAATTCCAGACAAAAGGACATGAATATTTTGAGAATCAAGTACAGCACATTGGTGAGGGTCTGCCAAACACCTTAAAAAAAATAAAATTTGGAGAGACAACAAATACCACTAACACTTTGACTAAACGAACTAATAAATGAATTACTAACAATTTAAATAGGAGATATTCGAGTGAAAAACTTACAATTATCAAAATTGCTTTCTTTTGTAGTGTTACTTTTTATGATAACACCGACTATGTTTGCCCAGTGCAACAATAATTGCTATAAAACAACCAAAGTTGCTGACAAAGTTTGGGCAATAGTTGAAAATAATGTTGTAAATATTTATTTAGTAGAAGGTAAAGATAGTGCCTTGATTATTGATACAGGCTATGGTTTTGGGGATTTGAAAGCATACGTACAAACATTAACAAAACTTCCGCTTCTTGTTGTAAATACCCATATCCATCTTGATCATGCCGGGAACGACCATCAATTTACTAAGGTATATGCACACACAGAGGATTTCGGACTAATTAATTCCGTTTATGGTAAGGGAGAACGCAGAAACAATATTTTATCAAGAACAAAAGATAAGAACTTGACAGATGAAGAATTAAATAGAATAATTGATGTTCCCCCTCCTAAAATTATTCCGGTAAAAGAAGGTCATACATTTGATCTTGGGGATAGAAAACTTGAAGTAATTGAGGTACCTGGTCAT
This sequence comes from uncultured Bacteroidales bacterium, assembly GCA_964633305.1. Lineage (GTDB taxonomy): Bacteria > Bacteroidota > Bacteroidia > Bacteroidales > UBA10428 > CAZWGG01. The sequence continues at coordinate 70 of CAZWGG010000192.1, read as the reverse complement.
ACACATGGAAGTATTTGCCTTCTCGACAGTGAAAATAAAATATTATTTGCAGGGGATAATACTAATGCTA
>CAZWGG010000191.1:0-8781 GCA_964633305.1 uncultured Bacteroidales bacterium | reverse complement strand
TACCATTGGAACAGTGACAGATGCTAATGGTGATTACCAGTTGGATGTTCCTGTTGATGCCGAAACATTGGAATTTTCATTCGTTGGTATGGAAAAACAGGAAGTTGCAATTGGAAACCAAACAACTATAGATGTTGTATTAGAACCCAGCATGGTTGGACTTGAGGAGGTAATTGTCACAGCTATGGGAATTGCCCGCTCAAGCCGTGCAATAGGCTATTCTATTTCAAGTGTTAATGCAGATGAAACCGTGCAGCATTCCGAACCCGATTTTTTAAGGTCTATCCAGGGAAAAGTGCCGGGAGTTGAAATACGAGGCTCAACAGGTGCTCCTGGTTCTGCTACAAGAATTACCATAAGAGGTAACTCATCGTTCCTTGGCGATAACCAGCCCCTTTTTGTGGTGGATGGTATTCCATACAGTAATGAGCAGTATAATACAGCTACTCAACTTGTCTCAGGTTCGGCTTACTCAAATGGTATTTCAACGCTGGATGCTAATAATATTGAGTCAATAGAAATTTTGAAAGGAATAGCAGCAACGGCATTATATGGTGCAAGGGCGGCAAATGGTGTAGTGCTAATCAAAACAAAAACCGGACAGTACCAATCAAGAAAAGGATTGGAGGTAACATTCAGATCTTCGGTTTCATTTGAAACAATAAGTAGTCTGCCAGATTACCAAAATACATATGGAAATGGTTTTAACTGGATTGCTGCCAATTCAAACGGATCGTGGGGCCCTAAATTTGAAACCCTTGATTCACTGGCTATATGGCCAAGATGGGATAATGCGGCTTTGAATCAGAATGATTTAGTTAATGAACCTTATGAAGCTCAACCGGATAATGTTAAGAGCCTGTTTGAGACAGGTATAGTCTCAGAAAATTCATTATCAGTAGCCGGTGGAGATGAGAAATCTTCAATTAACCTCACGGCGTCTGTATTAAATCATAACGGCTATATCCCATATTCATATTTAAAAAGGCATAGCCTTTCCGTCGGAGGTCATACAAAGTTAGTGAACGGACTGCAAGTTGGAGGCAGTTTTAGCTATTCAAAATCAAGACAACACGGGGCTTTGTTTGGTGCTAACAATGCCCTTCCTTCCGATGGTGGAGCAACATCGTTTGCCAGGACCTTATTTTTAGGAAGGACATGGAATATGGATTTACCTTATGAACACCCCGTAACAGGTGAACCTTTATTTCCTGTTGGTGGTGTTGATAATCCAAAATGGTCATGGAAACATAACGGACTTGATGCTGAAGTTGACAGAATTTTAGCAACTATTGATCTCGAATATGACTTAACAAGTTGGTTAACTGCTAAATATCAAATTGGGGTTAACACATATAATGATAGAAGAAAACAAGTGTGGGACAAATATTCTGTTGCTTACAGCGGAGACGGTGCAATTGCCGACGATAGAATTTACGAACAGGAAGTAGAGTCAAATTTAACGTTAAACATCACGACCCTTATTAAGAATGACTTCTCAGTAAGGGCTATTCTTGGACATAATGTAAACCAAAGAACATCGGAATTGCAACAATATTTTGGAAGAGGTATGATAGCGCCTGAAATATTTGACCTGGATAACTTTAACGATGTTATTCCAAACGGTGGTGACTACAAACAAAGAAGATTATGGGGACTTTACGGTGATGTAACGGTTGGTTATAAAAACTATCTCTTTGTAAACTTAACAGGTAGAAATGATTGGTCATCTACACTTCCTGCAGAAAACCGAAGTTATTTTTATCCTTCGGTTAATACATCCTTTATCTTTACCGATGCCCTTAATATTACTAATACTTTATTAACAAGTGGGAAGATATGGGTAGCATGGGGAAAAGGAGCTAATGATGCTCCTCCGTACAGTCTGATGAATGTTTTTAACGTTAACTTAGGATATACTTCAAATATTATTGGTGCATTACAGGACCTCGATCTACCATTTAACAATCTTGCAGGAGCAACGCGATCAAATGTAGCTTATGATCCCAATCTGAAACCTGAAACAAGTACAGAATTTGAAGTTGGAACAAGATTAGATTTCTTTACAAGTCGCATTATACTGGATTTAACATACTATGAAAAACTGTCTAGAGACCAGATAGCTCCTATCACTCTCCCAACAAGCTCCGGATACGAACAATTATATACCAATTTTGGAGAACTAAGAAACAGGGGGGTTGAAATCGGATTAAGCTTAACCCCACTGCAATTTGAAACCGGATTTACATGGAATATATATTCATCATTTACAAGGAATATGAGCAAAGTTATATCGTTGCGAGAAGGGGTTGAACGTATAAATGTCTTAAACTTATTTGGAGGTGGCGTAAGGGCATCTCTTGAGCCCGGCGAACCTTATGGAATCCTTCGGGGAAGTGTAAATGACAGGGATGATGAGGGAAATTTATTAATTGATCCGAATAATGGTGAATTAATAAGGGCAACCGATTTGGACAAAATAGGTGATCCAAATCCTGATTTCCTACTTGGAATTACAAATACCATAACATTTAAAGGCATATCATTAAGCTTTTTAATGGACTACAGGCATCATGGTGATGTATATTCTGTTACTATTAACAGCTTACTGGGCAGAGGGGTTACCAAAGATACAGAAGACCGTGATCATGCATGGATAATTCCCGGTGTTTATGGTGATCCTAATACACATAAACCGATACTGGATGGAGATGGAAACAATATCCCAAATTCCACTCAAATGACAACAAACGATCTCTATTTTGGAGAAACATTTGCCATTAATGGAGCAGATGAATGGTCGGTATTTGACGGATCAGTCTTACGTCTTCGTGAAGTAAAACTCACCTATGAGCTACCATCAAGTCTCTTCACCAAAATACCGATAGGTAGTGCCAGTATTAGTGTAACAGGAAGAAATCTGTGGTATTATGCACCTCATGTTCCGAAATATACAAATTTCGATCCCGAAATCAATTCATTTGGAGCAGACAATACCCAAGGTATAGAATATACTTCGGCTCCTTCGGTCAGGAGATATGGAGTAAACCTGAGTGTTACTTTTTAAACCCTGTTGTATCCATTATGAAACATAAAAAATTGAAAACCATGAATATAAAAAATATACAAACAGTTTCCATACTTGCTGTAATTCTATTTGTAAGCTCTTGTACAAAAGATTTTCTTGACATCAATGAAGATCCGAATAACCCAACAGATGTGAATTATAATTTGGTATTAACTAATGCAGAATTACATATTACAACCTCTTTAAGTATGTCGGGAGGCGGATTGTCCTCGTTTTTATCTGTTTTTACACACCAGGTTGTACAACGTCGCGAAAGCAATAAATATGCTTTAACCGGTAGTGCCTACCCAATAGGCGAAGCATGGGATCATCTATATTCCGGGGGATTGGAAGATTTGTCATTTGTTATCCAAAAAGGAACAGAGAATGAAGATATGATTTATGTCGGCATAGCAAAGATTCTTAGGGCTTATGCTTTTAGCCAAATCGTTGATGTTTGGGGAGATGTTCCGTTCTCACAAGCAAATAATTCTGTTGATTATTATTATCCGGCATTTGATAATGACGAAACTATTTATCCCGGAATAATTTCACTTATTGATGAAGGCATTGCTAATCTTCAGGACCAAAGTGCCGAAAATACCCTAGTACCTCACAATGATGATATCATTTATGGCGGCGATGTTACTTCATGGATAACATTTGCTAAAACACTGAAGTTAAAATTATACAATCAAATAAGGCTTTACCAGGATGTAAGTTCGGAAGTTCAGTCCATACTCGATGAAGGAGATATTATAAACAATCAAGGTGATGACTTTGAAATATGGTATAACAATTCGGTAACACCCGAAAACCGAAATCCAGGTTACTACAATGAATATAATTCTGAAGGGATGGAGTTTTATATCAGTCCCTGGTTGTATGAAATTATGATGGGATACTCAACGAATCCTAATTTACCTGGAATTGCCGATCCTAGAGTACCTTATTATTGGTTCAGGCAATTAGGGCCTGGTGATGAGGCACAAAATCCTACAGAATACAGAGATGGTGGATTTATATCTATATACTTTGGTTCAGATGGCCCTAATAGAGACCAAGCGCAGTCAGTGTCAGCCACAGTTCTTGGCCTTTATCCAATTGGAGGAAGGTATGACGATGATAACCCCATTGCAATTAGTGGAAACAGCGGAACTGGAGTAGCTCCCTTACGATTATTAACCTATTATTCAACTTTATTCACCCGGGCAGAATTAGCTCTTACAGGTGTATCAAATGAAAATCCCCGCCAATTGCTTGAAAATGGAATTAACGCTGCTTTTAACAAGGTAAACCAAATAGCTACCGTGGATGGATCACCAACTATTTCCAGTGGTGATATCGACACCTATCGTAATGCGGTTCTGGCTATTTACGACGCTGCAAATAATGCAGGAAAACTTGAGATCATTATGACACAAAAATGGATTGCAAGTATTGGCTATGCTATTGACCAGTATACCGATTATCGAAGGACAGGATATCCTGTTTTATTTAACCCGAATACCATGCCTTCAACACCTCCGGAAGGTGATCCGGTACTTACGTCTGTTTCAAGAGGATATCAAAATTCAATTGAATGGCCCTCGGCAGAACTCGAATTGAATATGAATGCTCCTGAATCACAAAAACTTGTATCCACTAATAATGCAAAACTATTTTGGGATATCGATTAGTTGCCTTTAAACTCGAAATTTAAAAACCAAGCAAAATGAAAAAGAACAAAACAACAATAATAGCGTCAATTACACTGGTATTATTAGTTATATCTTCATGTTTAAAAGATGAGGATCTGATAAGATACCCTGATTTTAAAAAAGGGGCACTTCCAAACCTTACTAAAGATACAACCCTTGCTTCATTTATTGACAGAAACAATTTTTCCATTACAAATGTTGCATTTGACTTTAGTGTACAAGAAGGAAGCGAGGAAACAGAATCTGCCATAATAATGGTTTATTACAACAAATCAGAAGGTTACGAATATGAAACAATAACCAGTTGGCCTGCTACTATAACTGTAACTGCAGACAAATTACAAAATATTATACCTGCGTCAGTACTTGATGTTGGAAACCTGGAAGTAGGTGACGAATTTTCTTTTACTGCTGACCTGATATTAAAAGACGGTACAAAAATAAAATCGGTAACTCCACTGGGAAATATCGCATATAGTGCAGACTTTCAAACTCAAACACATGTTGAAAGAAGTTATATTGTTACTTACCGAGTAAGTTGTCCGTCGGATTTGGCCGGAACATATACTGTTTTATCCTCTGGAACATCGACCGACGGAGGCGCAGAAAATAACCCCATTTCCAATTATGAGTATACAGTAACCCTTACCGATAACGGTGGTGGGGAATATACTATTTCAGACGGGGTAGCAGGTGTGTATATTCAATGGTACACTATATACGGGTATACATTTGAAACACAGGGAGTTCTCATTGATGTTTGCGGCGAATTATCAGGAATATGGCAAGATGCTTTTGGCGCAAATATCTACCTGAGTGGTACATTAGATGAAGCAACCGGAGTGCTAAATGTTGAATGGTATAATGACTTTGGCGACCAGTGTACTGCGGTATATACGCCACATTAAAAACAGGATGTGAAAGGATAGCCATTAGTGCATAAATAATTCTTTTATTCGTGCATTTATGGCTATTTTTTTGTTAATTTTAACTATTTAATTGAATTTCAGTTTTTAACATTTAAAGAAGGTATAAAACATAGTACTTCATTTTTGTAGCGGCATATATAATGATATCTAAATAACCAGAGAGCCTGTATATGTTGAAAACCCTAAAATATTGGACAACCCTATTCTTTTTTATAAGTAATGGGGTAATCTGTTCTTCTGCATCAGCCACGGTTACAGATAGCTTGCTATACGAACTTCAAAAATCCAAAGAAGATACAAACCGAATAAATACCTTAATCGACCTGGCCAGTGAATATTTAAGAAACAATCCAGGAAAATCATTAGATTATGCAAACCAGGCATTAGCTTTATCACAGAAAATTAAAAATGATGAATGTATTGCCGAAAGTTACCTGATGATAGGATCTTATCATTATTATACGAGTAAATTTAACAAAGCCATCTCAAATTTTGATTTAGCAAAAAACAAATTTTCATACCTTGGAGATAAAAAAGGTATAGCTATATGTTTCAATAACTTGGGAGGGATATATCTCAAACTGGGTTTTTTTGAAAAGGGATTGCAAAATTTCATTGCATCTGCAAAAATTTTTGAAGAACTGGGAGACAAAGAAGGTGCAGCTTCTCTATACAATAATATTGCTATTGTTTGTCAAAATCAAAATATTCTTACTGAATCTTTGATATATTATAATAAAGCCCTTCGCTTATGTAATGACTTAAATGACAAAAAACTATCTTCATCTATCCTTCATAATATAGGCTCGATATATCATGAAAAACACCAGTATAACCTGGCCATTGAATATTATAAAAAAGCTCTTATTATCAGAACCGGAATGAATGATAAATTTGGTATCTCCCAGACAAATCATGCTTTAGGTGTTGTATATCTTGCACTTGGAAATAATTCAAAAGCGATGATATCTTTTAACCTAGCGGCTAACCTTAAGGATGAAATTGGTGATTTGCATGGAAAAGCTGAATGCCTGAACCATATTGGCATTTTAAAATATAAAGAAAATAATTTAAGTGATGCAAAAAAAATATTTAAAGAAAGCTTAAAAATAGGTATAGAAGTTGGCTCACTTCCAATACGGGAATGTGCTTACAGTTGGTTAGCCAATATTGACTCTGTAAATGGTGATTATAAAAATGCATTAACCAATTATATTAAATATAAAGAGTTAAGTGATAGTATTCTAAATAAAGAAAAAAGCCATCAACTTACACAACTCAGAATGCAATTTGAAAATGAAAAGAAAGAAAAAGAAAGCAAACTTGAGAGTCTGTTTTATGAGAAATCATTACAAGAGAATATTATCATAAAAAATAAATATATCATCTTATCATTATTGTTAGGGACTGTTTTGATTATTGTATTGGGTATCATCATAGTTCAACGAGTAAAAATAAAGTCACAAAAAAAGGTTATTGAGCTCGAACTTGATAAACTCAGGCAACAACTTAATCCGCATTTTGTATTTAATAGTTTGAATTCAATTCAATCATTTCTTTTTAAAAATGATAAACTGGAATCAAATATTTTTTTAACAAAACTAACAAATCTAATGCGACTTATTTTGGATAGTGCGCAACGAAAGACTATCTCTATACAAGAAGAAATTAATTGCATAACACTTTATATTGATATAATGCGAATACGCTTTAAAAACAAAATCGATTTTGTTATTGATGTAGATCATAATATTGATACACAATCTATTAAGATTCCACCTTTATTTCTTCAACCCTATATTGAAAATTCTATTTTTCATGGATTACAACATAATAAAGGAAATGGAAAGATAAAAGTTGAGCTTTTATTAGTTAATGACCATATTCATTGCAAAATAGAAGACAATGGAATTGGTCGTTCAAAAGCCTTTGAACTTAAAAAAAAGTATGATGGAAATAAAAACAAATCGTATGGAAGTAAAATTAACGAAAACAGACTAAAATTAATAAACTCAATGTATAAAAAACAACTGGGATTAAAATATACGGACCTGACTGATATAAATAATAAACCCGTAGGGACTAGGGTAGAACTTGATCTACCTATAATTATGAATTAATTATTTATTAAACATATATTTATCATTGTTATGAAAAAAATATCAAAAAAAATTAACCGGCTAAGTAAAGATGAGTTGACTAAGATCAGGGGAGGTAGATTATTACGTAAGGAAGATGACCCTCCTCCAAAAGAAATTATAATCATAGATAAAAAAATATTTCGTTAAAATTTAATTTCCTATTTGTATAGAAAAATGTCAATCATTCATTTATATTGTATAATCAATATATCGGAATATGCTTAGCTGTATTATCATAGATGATGAACAAGATTCTATAGATGGCCTAAATGAAATAATCAAGGAGTTTTGTCCTAACGTATATATTTTGAGTACAGCCAACTCGGTTGAAGATGGTATTTTAGAAATTGAAACCAAACGGCCCGATTTGGTCTTCCTTGATATTGAATTACAGGACGGTACCGGGTTTGATATCCTTGAAAAAACCAGGCACAGGAATTTTGAAGTAATTTTTATTATTAAAGTAAGTATCTGCAATATGATCCATATCTCCTAAAAACATGGAAGAAATTTCCGGATTGCTAAAATCATAGATGTTGCTTGATTTATTAAGTTTTCCAAACCTAAGCAGTGAATCATACATCAAACAGATTTTTGTATTTCCAAGGTCAGAACCAAGCATGCCTTTTATGATGCTTTCGTCCAGCTGTGGTAAATATTCAAATTTAAATACATCTATACCATATTCATTTGCCAGCCTGGAATGTTCTGCAATGACTTTGGGATCAAGACTATTATATAAACCTAGCAGCGGAGTATCAGAATATCCTCTGCTCCATCTCTGGTTATCATACCAGGCATAATAATCGCAGTATACTATTGTATCGGTGACAGGTTCTTGCCTTGATATAAGCGAAGTCTCAATTTTATTAAGAAGTTGATAAACAGGATAAATCCCCTTACCCACAAGAAAAAAATTACTTTCAATATAATATGAGGCCAGG
>CAZWGG010000190.1:0-8798 GCA_964633305.1 uncultured Bacteroidales bacterium | reverse complement strand
TTTCAAGGCAAGAATAACGCAGTATTTGGCGTTTTCTTGCAAAGACTAATTAACAGGAGAGCGATGGACAAATTTTAGTAAAAACAACTTAAATGAAGAAGATATGATTGGCAAGCAATATTCGAGTTGTGAGACTACAACTATTGAAGAAGCAAATCAAAATTTATTTCGTTTGCAAGAACTACATGAATTAGAAGTAAAAAATCTGATAGCTAAAAATAAAAAGCTCTTGGCTATTATTGGTCATGATGTAAGGACCCCAATGGGATCCATCATTGGTTTTCTGGCTAATCTAAAAAAAAAGCTTTATGATTTCGATAAAAGTAAAATTGCAGACTATGTGGATATCGCACTTTTTTCAGCCAGGAAATCTCTGACTCTATTTGATAATTTGCTGGAATGGGCTTTTGCTGAAAATGCTATTAAATCATTTCAACAAGAGGATGTCTATTTAAAAGATTTGCTGCTTGAAGAAATAGAGAACATTGCATTTTTTGCTTCTGAAAAACAAATTGCCATTGAAACCAATGATTTTCTGAATAAATCAGTTTTTGTTGATAAGAATATGATCAGAACAGTACTCAGAAATTTGTTGAATAATGCTATAAAATATTCTCATAGGGGAGGTAAAATAGGTATCTGCGCTAAACATTATAATGGATTTGCAGAAGTTTCTATTAAAGATAATGGAATAGGCATTACACAGGAATTACGCAATGTAATTTTCACGACTAATGCCTATAATTCCGCACTCGGCACGGGCAATGAATTGGGAAGTGGCTTTGGGCTTTTGCTTTGCAAGGAATTTATTGATATTCATAAGGGGAATATATGGATAGTAAGTAGACCGGGAGAAGGAAGCGAATTTAAATTTACTTTACCCTTATCCATCATGTAATATAAATTTCATAAAAGCAATTAAAATTCAAAAATGTTAATCACCAGGTATCAAAATAACCCTATCCTTACCAAGGGTGATGTACCATATCCCGTAGCTACTGTGCATAATGCCGCTGTGGTAAAACACGATGGAAAGTATGTGATGATATTCCGGTCGCATAAGTTAAACGGACGAAGTATATTGGGAAAAGCTGTAAGTAAAGATGGGTACACGTTCATTGTTGACGAGAAACCATTTATGGTACCTGCTACCAATGGTATATTTAAAGAATATGAAGCCTATGGCGTAGAGGATCCTCGCATAGTTTGTATTGATGGAGAATACCTTATTACATATAGCGCTTATTCTAAACATGGAGTACGCGTTGGTCTTCTTAAAACGAAAGATTTCAATACGACAGAAAGATTTTCGTTAATTACTGAGGCCGATTATAGAAATGTAGTCATATTCCCCGAAAAATTCAACGGGCTTTATGTCAGGCTGGATCGTCCTCATTCAGAAATATCGCCCTGGTCGGTTTGGATATCATATTCCCCGGACCTAAAATACTGGGGCGAATCGAAACTAATCATGAAACCCATGCAATACCATTGGGATGAGATGAAAATCGGCCCTGGAGCACCTCCCATAAAAACTGCCCGCGGTTGGTTACATATCTATCATGGTGTTTTTCCCACTATGGATGGATGTATTTACCGGTTGGGAGCAGCCTTGCATAACCTTGTTGATCCTTCGGTTATTGTTGCTGTTGCTGACGAATGGATCCTGCAACCCGAACAATCATACGAAATCACAGGATACGTGCATAATGTAGTGTTTTGCTGTGGAGCTGTTTTGGAAGATGACGGGAACCTGAAAATTTATTGGGGGGGAGCTGATACAGTAATGTGTGTGGGGACTGTAAATATTGAATCGCTGGTTGATTTCTGTTTAGAGAAACCACGACCTTTAATTTAATTATATTGTCTTTATTAAAAATATAGATATGAAAATCGCAATACTCTCACCTGTAACCTGGCGTACACCACCTTTAAAATATGGCCCATGGGAACAAGTAGCCTCAAATATTGCCGAAGGACTGGTTGAAAAAGGGATTGGAGTAACTTTATTTGCAACAGGAGATTCCATCACCAAAGGGAAACTGTCATCGGTATGTGAAAGCCCCTGGGCTAACGATTCCTCTATTAATCCAAAAGTAGCTGAATGCCTCCATATTAGCTATTTAATGGAACAGGCAAATAATTTTGATATAATTCATAACAATTTTGACTTTTTGCCACTTACTTACTCCAGACTAATCAAAACACCAATGGTTACGACCATACATGGCTTCTCATCTCCTAAAATTATTCCTGTTTATAAAAAATACAACAATACAACCCATTATGTTTCTATAAGTAATTCTGACCGAAACCCTGACCTTGAATACGCTGCAACTGTATATAATGGCATTAATATCGATGAATTTATTTTTAACCGGGAACCGGAAGATTATCTGCTTTTCTTCGGAAGGATTCATTCGGAAAAAGGAACGTATGAAGCTATAGAAATTGCTAAAAAAACAAAAAGAAAGCTTATCATTTCCGGTTTAATTCAGGATAAGGAATACTTTAATCAAAAGGTACAACCTTATATTAACAATGAAGATATTGTGTATGTTGGCAATTCAGGTCCAGAGGCCCGGCTTACACTTTTAAGCCGGGCATGTGCCCTTTTACACCCTATTGGTTTCCCTGAACCTTTCGGACTAAGTGTTGTTGAAGCCATGGCTTGCGGTACGCCGGTAATAGCATTTAACTTGGGCTCTATGCCCGAATTAATTCTTCATGAAAAAACAGGATTCTTAGTTTCTAATACAGGTGAAGCAATTGAAGCAGTAAAAAATATCAGTTTCATTAATCGAAACAACTGTACCGAGTGGGTATCATCAATGTTTAGCCGTCAAAAAATGATAGAGGGTTATTTGAAAGTTTATAAGAAAATTATTGGTCAATGCCATGAAAATTAACCTATTAAGAAAAATATTTTCTTTCAGATTTGCTGATACCCTCGTCGTAATCTTTCACTCTTCCAGAAACCAATTCAACCCCATTTATTGAACTTATTTGTTTCATTTAGAAATCTAGAGCCGAATTGTAATATTCAGTTTTAGTGTCATAAATCTATCTAAACTCACTAATTTTATTTCCGATAACGGTCTTAAAATCAGTGAGTTATAAAATCATACAAATACATCAAAATCAATTGATATATTGTTGTTTTCATTTTTGCCTGATTATGCAGTTGGGAACTATTGATAATGGATTACCCTAAAAATAATATCTATAAGACCTAACTTAAGGTACATTTCATTATTCTAATCATACAATCAGGCTATAAATAATTATTTTGTAATACGTTTTTTCAGGCGAGTTTAACATTTACCGCATTTAATCCTTTTTTTCCTTCCTGCAGATCAAAAGTTACTTCATCATTCTGCCGGATGCTTTCTTTCAGCCCTGATGAATGTACAAAATATTCTTTCGGTGAATTTGCGTCTTTAATGAATCCGAATCCTTTCGAATCATTGTAAAATTTTACTATTCCTTTGTTCATTGTTTTGTTAAATTATTTGTTATAAAGGTACGTTTAATTTATTAGTTATTGGTTATTTTTTTCAATTAATTAGATCATATGCCTCTCAGTTCATACATTTCATTGGCTCCTTACGTGATCTGTAGTGTCAAGTCTTGTGAATTCTTGGGTTTTTACCGGATCGAAAACCCAGTATGCAAGTAGTTCCAAACGGTCATTGAACAGAAACCACACCAATGCGTAACTCTAAACAAACAATCCCTAATCCCAACCAAGTGGTGTCATAAACTACAATCCAAAAATATGGGCAGGATGTATGTGCCCGAACAGGCTACACATGCGCGTAAGAAATATTGGAAGATGCCTCTAAAGCTTCCGGTTTTCTCAAAATTTGAGCGTTACCTATAAAATATTGTCGGTGCGCTGCAAAAAAATCGTTAATCCAATCTGGCATAAATGCTGTGTTTTTTAATTTTAAATATATTTTTTCTATTCTTTAATTTAAAATTGTCATTTGTTAGTTAATTGCTTATTAAAAATAAGCCTGACAAGTATAATAAACCCAGCTATGGCAAGCAGCATATGTACGGCTCCTGAAGAGTTAAATCCCCAGAATATTATTCCCCAAATTACTAATAGCAACCCGGCTATGACATAAAGTGAATTTTTCATTTCTTTTAATTTTAATTATAGATATATTTCTATGATATAAAGGTATATCTATCTCATCTGGGAACTATTACACAACTATGTGAATAAGTTACATCATTCACACATTACCAATGAAATGTTTTTATTAAATCCCAAATTGCTTGTAGAAGATATAAGGATGTGTTTAGTTGCTATTCTGATTAAATCCTCGTTATACATCATTGAACCATGAGAATACACTGCATTGGAAATATAGTCTTCTTTTTCTTCGTTATTGGAAGTTAAAAGCAAGGGTTTATATTTTACTAATTCCTTTTCAGGATTATCAAGATCGAATAAAGCAGCTCTCAAAACACACTCGCGCATATGGTCTTATCATGTATTATTAGCTTCCAGCCTTTTCCATTTCTACTGGTGATTCACAGTTACTAATTTTCCAAATTCAAAAAATTTGCCGGTCTAACACCTTCTCACTTTAAAAAACTCAAAAATAAAAGACGAGGTACACTTGAATAGGTGTGAATTATGTAAGTAATAATTGGAATTATGTAATGCAACTTCGATATTGTTTTTTCAATTTTACCTGCTTATTGATTGTATTTAAGTATACAAACTATCTTTTAGCTAAATAATAGAGTGAAATATAAATAAAAATATTATTTTGATTTACTGTAATAAACTTAACGTCCGATCATTCCAATACTTTTACCTTAAGCATTATGACAAGTGTTATCTAAATTATATTTTTAATAAAGTTTTTAAAATTTCAATTTTTAATTGATTACTAAAGCTTATCCTCAACTATTATAGATAGTTTTTTTCTAATCATCAATGATGTAGTTAACGTTGAATAATCAAACTCTTAAAATGTGACATGAAAATATTATTAATTTATCCAAAATGCCCAGATTCCTTTTGGAGTTTCAAACATGCTTTAAAATTTATTTCCAAAAAGGCAGCCGTGCCACCACTTGGATTAATAACCGTATCGGCAATGTTACCATCAACATGGGAGAAAAGACTGGTAGATATGAATATTACTGCATTACGGACATGTGACATCCAATGGGCTGATTATGTTTTTATAAGTGCAATGTACATTCAAAAAGAATCAGTGAATAAAGTAATTGCTGAATGTAAAAAACTTAATAAAAAAATTGTTGCCGGTGGTCCCCTTTTCACACAAGAATATAACAATTATCCTCAAATTGATCATTTTGTATTGAACGAAGCAGAGATTACCATGCCACTTTTTTTAAATGATTTTAGTGCCGGACAGCCAAAAAACCTTTACATGAGCAGTGAATATGCCGATATTTCACTAACACCAGTGCCTGATTACCATTTGTTAGCAAGAAAAAAATATGCCTTTATGAGTATACAGGTTTCGCGAGGATGTCCATTTGCATGCAATTTCTGTGAAATTACTTCTTTATTAGGACACAAAGTTAGAATGAAAGATACTAGCCAGATTATAAAAGAACTTGAGACACTGTATAATCTTAATTGGCGTGGATCTGTATTTATTGTTGACGATAATTTTATTGGAAACAAAAAGGAAGTGAAAAATAATTTACTTCCTGCCATGAAAAATTGGATGCAAAGGCATAAATTTCCATTTACGTTTAATACAGAGACTTCTATTAATCTTGCTGATGACGAAGGACTAATGTCGTTAATGGTTGAAACTGGATTTACTTCAACATTCATTGGCATCGAAACCCCTGAAAAAAAGTCTCTTCATGATTGCAATAAAGTACAAAATAAAAACCGCGACCTGCTAGAAAGTGTCAAAAAAATACAAAAGGCTGGATTGGAGGTATCAGGAGGATTTATAGTTGGTTTTGACAGCGACACATCAACTGTTTTTCAGCGTCAAATAGACTTTATTCAACAAAGCGGGATTGTTTCGGCTATGGTTGGCTTATTAAATGCACCCAAAAACACCAAATTGTACGAACAATTGAAAGCCGAAAACAGGTTGACAATAGAAGCAACTGGAAGCAACACCGATTTATCTATGAATTTTATCCCAAAAATGAATTACAATGAACTATTAGAAGGATATAAAAAGATAATTCATAATATTTATACAATCAAGCCATATTATCAAAGGTTACGACATTTACTGCTAAATTATAATCGGCTTTATAACAGGCAGACAAAAATTAACTTTTTGATTATCAAAGCATTTTTTAAATCAGTTTTTATCATTGGCTTTCTGAATAAAGGAAGAAGCGAATATTGGAAATTAATTATATGGACCCTTTTTAATCGTCCCAGATCAATTGCCGAGGCAATTACCTATACCGTTTATGGCTATCATTATAGAACGGTATATGGGCTAAGAAATAAAAACAGTTTTAAAAAATCTGAAATGTGTGAATGATGTAAATTAAACAATCAATTGTATAACACTTCCATACTTCATACGAAGTACCTTTATTGCTATTACTCAGTAAAACAAACTCATGCAAACTTCCAAAATTGAAAAATCAAAAACACATATTCTCATTGAAATAATTGAGTATATTCCCAATTCAGCGACAAGTAAAACAATAATCCAAAAAACGACCGGAAACATAAGTGTTATGGCCATTGATACAGGTAAAGCCCTGGTAAAGAAGATTTCTCCTTTCGACACATTCATTCAAGTTATTGAAGGAATGGCCGAAGTAGTTATCGATAAAAACCCAAATATACTTCAAACAGGTCAGGCTATAATAATACCTGCCCATGCTTCTAATGTTATTAAAGCTAGTGAACAGTTCAAAATGATTTCGACAGTTATCAAAAGCGAATATGAATAAGGCATAATATATGTTAATTGTATTATAAAAAGGAGAACTAACTATTATTCCGGGCTTCTCATTTTAATGAGAATTTAAATTCACTTTGCCGGTAAACTCAATATCCGATTGATTAGAAATCTTAATTAAATACTTTTGAATATAAAAAACATGTCAAAAGAAAAAGAAGGAAAAGAAAAAAGAAGCAATAAAAAAGTACCGCTTAAAAACCTGAAAGAGAAAAGAGCAGCGAAAGCAGCCAAGCGAGCGGGAAAAAATAACAAGAGTGAATCATAAACTAGATTGTTCCTTTTGGTCATGAAAAAGTTCATGACCAAAATGGTTATAGTTATATTTTACATTCAAAAAGGGATTCCCTTTGTACTGAACGCAATGCTGTATTCACTAATAAACACAAGAAAAAAATGAAATTAGCTTTTATTGGTACATTTCCACCCCGGGAATGCGGTATTGGGGCCTTTACTAATGATTTGTTCAACTCAATGTTAGTTAATAAAGAAAATGGTTATGAGGGTTTTGTTATAGCATTAAATGATTTCAACAATAATTATGAATATCCCGAAGAAGTAAAACTGACCATCAGGCAAGAACATCAGGAAGATTATTTACAGGCCGTTAAATTTATTAATCTAAGCGGTGCTGACCTTTGTATCCTTGAACATGAATTTGGTATTTTCGGCGGTCAAAACGGGGTATATATCCTTCCTTTACTATATAGATTGGGAGTTCCTCTTATCGTCACGCTTCATACTATACTTAAAACCCCTTCCTATAATGAAAAGGCCGTTTTGCAAGAAATATGTAAAATGGCACATAAAATAGTGGTGATGAGCCATAAAGCTATCGAATTCCTGGTGAGTATTTACAATGTGCCGAAAGAAAAAATTGTTTTTATAGAACACGGTGTGCCAGACATTCATTTTAGTCAGGAAAAATCGAAAAAGGAGTTTAAGCTCGAAAGTAAGAAAGTGCTGCTTACTTTCGGTTTTATTGGACGCAACAAAGGGATTGAAACAGTAATTAGAGCTTTGCCCAAAGTTATTGAAAAACACCCCGAAGTTATTTATATTGTTTTAGGTAAAACCCATCCTAATGTGCTGAGATACTCAGGAGAGGAATACCGTATTTTTTTGATGCGTCTGGTTAAAAACCTTCAATTAGAAAAACATGTGATATTTCTTAATGAATTTATTGATGTTGAAGACCTGTTTAAATATTTGTCAGCCACAGATATTTACATCACACCCTATTTAAACGAAGCCCAAATTACCAGCGGAACACTTTCATATGCAATCGGCGTGGGATCGGCTGTAATTTCAACACCTTATTGGCATGCTGAAGAATTACTGGCAAATGGTAGGGGAAAGCTCTTTAACTTTAATGATTCGGAAGAACTTACGTCAATTTTAACAGGCCTCCTGGATAACCCCGATGAGTTAAATATGCTTAAAAGAAAAGCCCATAAATACGGCAAAAAAATAACATGGCAGAAAACCGGGGAAAAATATATTGCCCTTGTCGAACAGATTATTATGGACGGCTTCAAGGTAGTGGAAAAGAAGGATACAATACTGGATTTACTAATTCTTCCCCCTTTCTCTCTCATGCATATCAACAGGTTAACAGATGATACAGGTATTATCCAACATGCAAAATTTGGTATACCCAATTTAAAAGAAGGTTATTGATTAGATGACAATGCCAGGGCCTTGCTCATGGTATTAATGGCATACAGGCAAATGAAAGATATTCGGGCGCTTGAGTTATCGCCCGTCTATTTAAGCTATATCCATTTCATGCAAAATAAAGATGGTACCTTTAGGAATTTTCTGAGCTTTAGTAGAAATTACCTTGATGAGTTT
>CAZWGG010000189.1:1080-8798 GCA_964633305.1 uncultured Bacteroidales bacterium | reverse complement strand
GTTTTCTTATCAAAGACTTTAAAAAATAGGAGTTTTCTGGCAGGCACTAAATACTGACGAAAAGTCATAATAGCCTATGGAAATGACGTTCAATGTCACAGAGGTGTGTTTTTAGAAAGCGTACCATTTTCTATCGACTAAACCCAGCAAGTCCGGGCTTTTTTACTATTTTACTATTCTAAGTTTTCTGACCTTTGAAGCCTTTCGGCTTCCATGAATTACACCAAGAACAACAATCTCGGAAGCTTTAATTTTGTAAATGATAGTCCAACTCATGCAAACCGCTTTACGGTAGATTTTTGTCTTGCTCGGAATTTCTTCGCATTCCCGAAATGCCAAAGGGTTCTGTTCAATACGGTCTATGGTCTCAAATATTTTATCTCCGACACGGATAGCATTTAAAGGCTGGTGCTTTGTAGGCAATATAACCCGTAATATCATCAATATTTTGGAGGGCGTTTTCGGTTACCCTTAACGAATAAGTTTTTGGAGCTTTTTCTTTTGTGCCGCCTATCGTTGTTTGGCTTCTGTTATACTTACAGTTGGCAAATCTTCGGCATACTCAACCCATTTTTTAAAATCTTCTTTGCTAATTGTTTCACCAGGCAAAGCATATGAATTTAAATTGGGTTCTTTTACAATCCGAATTAGGTGCTTTTGCTCCAACTCCTGTAAAGCTTTTAAAGAGTTAATTCCTGTAAGTTCTATTGTTAGTATTTGCATAAAATCAGTTTTTACATTGAATATACCTGTCTTGCTTTGGCAACCCTTAAAAAAGTATCAATTACGAAATAAAGTATAGTGTTTTTAAATATTTAACGCAAATATAGTGAATAAAGTTCTACAAATAAAGAACTATGTGTTACATATATACAATTACGAAAGCACTCGAGTCGGGTTCGTCTGCGAACTGTATAGAACCGGCACTCGAATTTATAGATAAGTATTAACTAAGATTTTTAGCATGTTTCTTTGTCTATCGCTAATTATTTTTGTTTTAATCTTTTTTTATACTATTTTGGGTTTTCTTTAATAATTTACAATAATTGATATAACTCTACAAAAATATTTAATTATCTGAAGATCAGATAACCTGATAGATCAATACTTTTCAATAAATCGCTTCTTGCTCAATAATAGAAATGTACTGGAATGGTCGTTTTTCCATCCATGTTTCATAATTCCAGAATTCGCCGAGGTAGTAATCCGATGAATCATGCATTTCCAAAACTTTAATATACGGGTTACCGGTAAAAATTGTAATGCCTTGATATAGTTTGGTATCGATCCTTAACCATTGTCCGCCAATACGGATTATATTAAAAAAATGATCACGTATTGAAGGATCGTTAGGGTCATCAGAGAAACCGGCCATTCCTTTATAGAATTTTTTATTTAGTTTTATTTCCACATTTTCACTATCGTAAAAATAGATTAGTGGGATAGTAAGAATTTTCATTTCTTCTATACCTGCCGACCGCAGCCATGCCCCCCGTATTGTAGATGTAGATCCGCATTGTCCTCGTGTTTTATGTTCATACATGCCTTTGGCATAAAAAACCCTTTCTTTTATACTTTCCAAATCGTATGTTGTTGTGGAAGCCAATGATTTGTGTTTTATTTCGTTATTTTCGTCGCGATAATAAACAAAGTCAAATGGTAGATCTGTGCCATATCCAAGGTCTTCGTCCATCTCAATATGCTTGCATTCCCATACTTTTTGTAAAATAGTAACAGCCGCCTGAATATCAGTTTTTGCACCAGCCGTTAATTTTCTTGCTTCATCTTTCATCTCTTGTGTATAATTTTTCCTATATGTAGGCGCTGTGTATTCACTTTCTATGGGGTGGTAATTACCTGGATTGATAATTTGCCGGGCACAGGGATAGAGGATTATTTCAAAGCGGTATAAATTATCACCATGTTGTTTAAGTAACCTGGCATCCTGAAAGAAATCGTTCATGTGCTTTTCATTAATTAGCGGAGGCCTTAAATCGAGAATAACAGCTATTGCATAAGTATACTCTCTTCTTTCATTCCAATCGGAATCTGGTATTCCGTCGTTATCACTGTCGGCTTTTAGGGGGTTCGTATTGTATTTACGCACTTCAAGATAATCCGAGAGCCCATCGTTATCTGTATCGGGATTATCCG
The DNA here is from genome assembly GCA_964633305.1 of uncultured Bacteroidales bacterium. Taxonomy (GTDB): domain Bacteria; phylum Bacteroidota; class Bacteroidia; order Bacteroidales; family UBA10428; genus CAZWGG01. Next base: position 6,644 of record CAZWGG010000189.1, on the reverse strand, counting down.
GGTCTGTTCCTGTTTTTTCTTCATAATTATCCGGCAAGTGGTCCATGTCTTTATCATTTTCTACCGGAAGATTTACCAGTGACTTAAAATTGATGTGCTCTTCATTTTTATTGCATGAGCAACACAGGCAAATAAAACAGCATAATGGTATGAATATTTTTGTAAACATTGTATTTTTTAGACCTTCATTGTTCGCTCGCAAAGGCACTAAGATTTTATAAGTTATTTACTATTCTTGTTATTCCATTTTTTATATTTCGTTTTCAGTCATTTTATTTATGTTTCCTGCAAAGGCGCAAAGGCATAAAGAAAATAATCTCAGCGCCTCTGCGTCTTTGCGAGAAAATTGTTTTATCTTTTACTCAAAACTTCTTTTTCATACTGTTGAATTTCCGGTATAAATGCCTCACCAACAGGTACATTGTTTTTGAGGCAATAGTAATCCCATACGGCACCGAATGGTTTGGATTTTGCTTCTTCCATCAGGGCGAGTTTTTCAAACCCCTGGCCATTGTTTTCATATTTTCTCATGGTTTCAATCGGGTCGAGCAAGGCAAGCAACAACGCTTTAAGGGCAGCCCTTGTTCCAATAATATAAGCACCAATACGGTTTATACTGGCATCAAAAAAATCCAATCCAACACAAACTTTATCTAGTTTGTTTGCCCATACAATTTCCTGCATTAAAGCCCTTACTTCATCGTTAAGGGTTACTACATGGTCACTGTCCCAGCGTATAGGACGGGTGACGTGAAATAACAATTCATCGATAAATTGAAATACTGCCGAAACTTTATCAGAAACCTGTTCGGTAGGATGAAAATGCCCGATGTCTAAGCACAACATCATTTTATTTGCTATCGCATAACCCAGGTAAAACTCATGAGAACCAACAGTGTAGGCTTCTGCTCCAATTCCGAATAGTTTGGATTCAACAGAATCGGCCATATTTTTCGGGGCGTATTTTTTTGCCCGTATTTCATCAAGTGATTCTTTCAGTATTTCCCTGTGTTTATACCTGTCAACAGTTAATTCCTTCGCCCCATCAGGAATCCAGATGTTATGGACTGTTCTTTTTCCCAACTCGTTTCCAAAAAAATCGCTTATTTCACGGCAACGTTTAACATGCTCTATCCAGAAGTCACGTATTCCTTTATCTTTAGATGCAATAGTGTATCCTGAATCTGCTTTGGGATGAGAAAACAATGAACAATTAAAATCCACCCCAATGCCCTGTGATTTTGCCCAATCGGCCCAGCTTTTAAAGTGTTCGGTGCCAATTTTGTCACGGTCAACAAATTTTCCGCCAAAGTCACCATAGAAGGCATGCAGGTTAAACCGGTGTTTTCCTGGGAGCAATGAAAATACTTTCTCAAGGTCTTTTTTTAATTCATCAATATTGCGTGCTTTACCGGGATAATTACCCGTTGCCTGGATACCTCCACCAGAGAGAACAGCATCGGGTGTCTCAAATCCTGCTACGTCATCAGCCTGCCAGCAATGCAAGGAGATGGGTGTTTTTGTTAACTTTTCTAATGCTTTGTCTGTATTTACTCCAATATCGGCATACTCTTCACGAGCTATTTCGTAGGCTTTTTCAATTCTTATATTTTTATCCATGATAATATGTTTTTTAAAAGATTTGATAATTGGTTATTTAAGTAATTTTTTGAATTTTTCATAGGCTTTATCCCAAGCTTCAAAGTTTTCAGGGTTATATGATTGGAATGTGAATGAACTTTTTATAACCTGCCTAATTTCAGCAAGTGATTTTACATGGCCCAAGCCCATGGCCTGAACCATTATATTACCAATTGCCGTACCTTCTGCTGGTCCGGCAACAACGGGCAGTCCTGTTGCATTGGCAGTAAATTGGCATAAGAGCTGGTTTTTAGAACCACCACCTATGATATGAATTTTATTTATTTTTTTATCAGATATGGCTTTCAGGCTATCTAGTACGTACCGGTATTTTAAGGCAAGACTTTCAAATACACACCTCGAATATTCACCCGGTGTATCAGGTACGGGTTGTCCGTTTGATTTACAATAACCAGCTATAGCTTTGGTCATATCAACAGGGTTGTAAAATACCGGGTCATCAGGGTCAACCAGCGATTTAAAACGGTTTTCCTTTTTTGCCATTTCAACGATTCCTGAAAAGGAGAATTCTAAATTTTTGCTATCCCAGCACCGTTTACATTCTTGTATCAGCCAAAGGCCCATAATATTTTTCAGCACCCTGTAGGTTTTTTCAACCCCGCCTTCATTGGTAAAGTTGTAAGCCAATGTTTGTTCGGAAATTAATGGTTTTTTTGATTCAATGCCCATAAGCGACCAGGTTCCTGAACTTATATAGGCAAAATTTTCGTCGTCGGCCGGTATAGCTACAATTGCCGATCCTGTATCGTGGGTAGCGGGGGCGATTACCTTGATTTCAGGTACTTGTGTTTCCCGGGCAATATCAGGTGTAAGATTGCCAATTACTGTGCCCGGTTGAACAATATCCTGCATAATATCTGGTGATATTTCAAGCGCATCAAACAGTTCTTTTTCCCATGTGTCTTTTATAGGATTGAAAAGCTGTGAAGTAGTAGCAAAAGTGAACTCCGATTTTTTTACCCCGGATAACAAATAGTTTAGGATATCGGGAATAAATAACAAATCGGTAGCCAGGTCCATTATTGGTAATTTATCGCGCTTGGCAGCAAATAGCTGGAAAATGGTATTGAATTGCATAAACTGTATGCCGGTAAGTTTGTATACCTTTTCTCTTGGAATTATCTTGAAAAGTTCATCTATGGCAGTATCTGTTCTGTGATCGCGATACGCATAAGGGATACCCAGAAAATTCCCTTGTTTGTCTAAAAGGGCATAATCCACACCCCATGTATCTAATCCTATTGATTCGGGTATTTCACCTATATTGGCACATTCAGCTATTCCTCGTTTTATCTCATCGAATAAACGAAAGATATCCCAATGATACTTTCCAAGCACCATGGTCATGCCATTATAAAACCTGTTGATTTCTTTTAACTCGATTATTCCGGTTTTTAATGTGCCAAGGACCCCTCTTCCGCTCGAAGCACCTAAATCAAATGCTAAATATTTTTGTTTGCTCATTATGGTTCATTCTATTTTATTTGACTACTATTTCAGATGCTTGTTTGGTCTCTTTACTTTTCATACTTTTTCCTATACCGAATACTATAGTTGACGATATAAGAATGAATAAGCCAATGATTAGTGTAGCAAATGTTTTCCTTGTTACCCCTTTCCATTCTTTTGTCACTAACCCCCACATGTTACTAAATATTATACTCGATGCCATCAAAAGGCTCCATCCGGCAACTCCTTCTAAAATTGATTCTCCCATTCCATAAAAGAACATTTGCAAATACCATAAAACACCGGCAAGTGCTGAGAACCCATAATTATTAAGCAAAGGGGCTTTCCTAAAATCACTTGCTGATTTGTTTTTTATTTGGAGGTAAATACACCATACCAGGTTGACCAAAAATCCGCCAAACATTATAAGAATGAATGATGGGTTGTTCTGAAAAATGTCATTTGCACCATGGCTGTTTGTTATGTCGGCAAGAGGTTTTCCCGCTGCAACGCCCATAGCAAAAGCAGCGCTCATAAATCCTGAGAATATGGCAACCAGGATACCTTTTTTTATATCGAAATCTTTTACACTTTCTTTTTTCACTTCATCCGATACTTCTTTGTCTTTCATTATCCCTGCTTTTCCATTTATAGCTATTCCCAGTATACAAACCAGCACACCAAGCAATGTGATAAGTCCGGATCCAGTTGAAACCATTTCTTCAAACGGCGGTGCACCAGGGAATAAACTTGCGAAGGTGCCTGGAAATAGAGAAACAAAGGTTGAAGGGAGCAATGCCCCGAAAACAAGGGTAAGGCCAAGTGCGATAGACATTCCAAGTGATACTCCCAGGTATCGCATGGAAAGGCCAAAAGTAAGGCCTCCTATACCCCAAAGAACACCAAAAATAAATGGTTTGAAAAGGACAGAAAAAGATGCCTCACCAAATACTCCAAAGATATCTGGCACGGTAGCAAAAGAAAATGCCCAAGGGGCAATTATCCAGGAAAAGATACCTCCAACAATCCAGTATACTTCCCACGACCAGTTTTTAACCCGCTTGTAGGGAATATAAAATGATCCGTTGGCAAATCCTCCCAGAAGAACGAATAGGGTTCCAATTAGGGCCATAATAAATTGATTTTAGTTATTACTTTATTTGAAAAAATAAAAATAGGTAATTTTTACATATTATGTGATTTCTATTTTATTGTATTGAAATTTACTTGCTTTGCTAGCCGGAAGTACCCCAACCGCTGGATACTTCTGACTATAATACAGCTTTCTTTCAATTGGATTTTTTAATATAATCTCTATTTGTAATGTTCTTAATATTTGGATAAACATTATCAAATCTTAAGCATTATATGTTGAAGAAGCTGTTTCACCTCCTCTTCCTGTCCAGTTTGTGTGGAAGAATTCTTTTCGGGGTTTATCGATTCGTTCATAAGTATGTGCACCAAAATAGTCGCGTTGCGCCTGCAAAAGGTTAGCAGGCAATCTTTCACTGCGATACCCGTCATAATATGCCAATGCTGTGCTGAAGGCAGGGACCGGTATCCCATGTATGGCTGCTGTGGCAACAACTTTTCTCCAACTATTTTGGGCTGAAATAACATTATCTTTAAAATATGGGTCAAGCAGGAGGTTTTCGAGATTAGGATTTTTATCAAATGCTTCTTTTATTTTACCAAGGAATAGCGAACGAATAATGCATCCTCCCCGCCACATTAATGCAATACCTCCGTTATTCAGGTTCCATTCGTATTGAGTGGCAGCTGCTCTCATTAGCACATACCCTTGAGCATAGGATACAATTTTTGAAGCATATAAGGCCAGCTTTATATCTTCGACAAAGGTTTTTTTATCGCCATCAAATTTCTTCGAGGGTCCGGAAAGAATTTTTGATGCACGTACACGTTCATCTTTCTGGGCTGAAAGACAACGTGCAAAAACAGCTTCTCCAATTAGGGTTAATGGAACACCATGGTCAAGTGCTGCAACAGCAGTCCATTTTCCAGTACCTTTTTGTCCTGCAGTATCAAGAATTTTTTCAACAAGAGGTTGACCGTCATCGTCTTTAAAAGCCATAATATCACTTGTAATTTCAACCAGGTAACTATCCAGAATACCTTCATTCCATTGTTTAAAAACTTCATGCATTTCATCAGGAGTCATACCTAATAATTCTTTCATAATTTGGTATGCTTCGCAAATCAGTTGCATATCACCATATTCAATACCATTATGTACCATTTTCACAAAATGTCCTGCTCCGTCTTCACCAACCCAATCACAACAAGGGGATCCATCTTCAACTTTAGCAGCAATATCCTGGAAAATTGGTTTTACATGCTCCCATGCTGCATTAGACCCTCCGGGCATGATGGATGGTCCGTTTAAAGCTCCTTCTTCACCGCCTGAAACACCTGTTCCAATGTACAATAACCCT
>CAZWGG010000189.1:0-1070 GCA_964633305.1 uncultured Bacteroidales bacterium | reverse complement strand
TTGGTCCTTCGAATTGAATCGGGAAAGTGGGAATTTCCCCCATCAATAATGATATCCCCTTTTTCAAGAAGTGGTATTAATTTTTCTATAAAACCATCAACGGCTTCCCCGGCTTTTACAAGCAACATAACTTTCCTGGGGCGCTTAAGTGAATTCACAAATTCTTCAATTGAATGTGCCCCGATAAAATTTTTTCCTTTTCCACGCCCATTTATAAAATCATCAACTTTTGTAACTGTCCTGTTAAATACAGCCACAGTATATCCTTTATTTTCCATGTTAAGTACAAGGTTTTCGCCCATCACGGCCAGTCCTATAAGACCAATATCAGCTAATTTTTCCATTTTAGAGTTAAAATTTAATCAAGTTTATTATATTCGTTTATAATTTAAATCCAAGTTTTTGCAGCCTGTTTTTTAATTCAGGCCTATCTTCCGATAATATTACTTTGTGCGCGGGAAACTCTCTTCGTAAAGGGTATGCTCCTCTTTGTTTCTCAAAAGTTTTTACAGAGCTTCTTAATTGTTTATCGTCTTCAAGAATATTATATGTTGCCAGGATAGCTTCATGAATAATTTGTTCATCACTTTTGTTTTCACAGTTTATTCTTATATGAGTATTTTGAGGTAAAGGGACATTAGATGGAGCCCATTCATTAATACCTAAGTCGAAAAACCGGCTCAAAGCCTGAACACTCATTGCTGTACCTTTAGCTTTTCCATCTGCTGAATAACCGGCTATATGCGGAGTAGCAATATCTGCTATTTCTAATAGCCCGGTGTCGATGTCAGGTTCGTTTTCCCATACATCAATTACTGCACCTCCAATGTGACCAGATTTAAGTGAATTTTTTAAAGCACCGGTATCAATCACTTCACCTCTTGAAGTATTAATTAGTATAGTCCCGGGATTTACTCTTTTTAGAAATAACGTATCTACTATATGGTATGTCTTGTCAATTCCTGTCATGGTAAGTGGTACGTGAAACGTAATAATATCACACTCTCTTACTATACCTTCGAGTGATAGAAACTGGCATGGCCCTTCTTCTCGTTCACCGGGAGGATCAT
>CAZWGG010000188.1:1179-8815 GCA_964633305.1 uncultured Bacteroidales bacterium | reverse complement strand
AGGGCATTATAATATTGTTTTTTTAGCTTTTCTATTGTAATTGCCTTATATTGATTTTTGCAATATGTAATCCTAATCTCCAGGCATTTGTTTACAATTAATCCGTTTATCTCTAGTTCGTAATCACGTATGCCCTCTTTGCTTAATAAGGGACCCGTAGATTCCGGTGCAAAGCCAAAATGATTGTTTTGTTTATCTCCTCCTGTTCCAAACTCACCTAAATAATTAAAGCATATTTTACTGTCCTGGGAAAAATATTCATGTTTTTCTTTACTTAAGTATTTTAAAATACCGTATCCAATACCTTTATTAGGAATGCTTCGTAATATTTCTTTATTCCTTTTTATTAATTCTTTTAATTCAACATTGCCTGAAGTATCAATAATGACAGGGAATATGGATGTAAACCAACCGATAGTTCGTGTAATATTTAAATCTTCTATTATTTCTTCCCTGCCATGTCCCTCCATATCAATTCTCAATTTATTTATACCAAAAACATCTTTAATGCCAAGTCCAAGAGCAAGCAACAAAATATCATTTATCTGGGTATTAAAAGCATTGTTTGCTTTTGTTAAGAGTATCTTTGTTTCTTGTCTATTTAATCGTATCCATTTGCTTTCTGCATCACTTACCTTGTTTATTACATCTTTAAAGTCAGGTTCAATATCATTACTTCCCTTATCATTTATGGTTTTCCAATATTTAAGTTCATTCAAGATATGACTGCTATTAGCATATTCATTAAGTTTTTGTGACCAGTATTTGAATGAATCGGTTTTTTGAGGTAGTTTAAAATTCTCTTTCTTTTTCCATTGCGAATATAACTGGCCCAAATCTTCAAACAATATTCTCCATGACACACCATCAACTACCAGATGATGTATAATTATTAATAAGCGGCTGCCGTCATCTAAATAAAATAAAGCAGTTTTCATTAACGGTCCTTCTTGCAAGCTTATATTCTCTTGAAGAAATTCCTTTTTTTTCTCAAATACAATTTCTGAATTTTCATTTCCCCTCAAATCATGAAATGATGCGGATAACGGGTAATCTAGTCCGTGGTTTTGTTGTACTATTTTATTTTTTTCTTGAATGAATGTCATTCTTAATGCATCATGATGTTCCTGCAATTTTCTGAATATTTTCTCTATTGCTTTTAAATCGAGATATTCATCAGCTTTTAATAATACAGCTTGGTTATAATGATGCTTTTTAATTGTAATAGTATTGAAAAACCGCTTTTGAATTGGAGTAAGATCAATTTCACCGGTTACAACGGACTGATCGGAAACTCTTTCCTTTTTCCTGGCTTTTAAAGCAAGTTGTTTTATTGTTGGATTTTGAAGAATATCTTTTACAGATAAATGATAACCGTGGAAACTTAATCTCGAAGATATTTGTATGGTTTTTATCGAATCTCCCCCAATAACAAATAAATTATCATTAATCCCTATTTCATCCCTGTTTAATACTTCTTTCCAAATTTCAACTAATATTTTTTCAATAGCATTCCTTGGGGTTTCATATTCAGTGTTTTGTAAGCTTTTTAGTCTCCTTGGGTCAGGTAAAGATTTCAGGTCTATTTTTCCATTAGGTGTGAGAGGTATATTTGAGATATTAACAAAATATGATGGTATCATATATGCAGGCAATCTTTGCATCAGAAAGTCTCTAATCTTTTCACTGTCAATTGGGTTATTAGCCAGATAATATGCGCAGAGATATTTATGGTCATCATCGTCCGTTAAATCAACAACTATTACATTTTTTATTGTTTTATGTTTTAACAGATGTGTTTCTATTTCTTTCACTTCAATACGATATCCACGTATTTGAACTTGTTTATCTATCCTTCCCAGGTATTCTAAATCACCTGAATTTTGATGTTTTGCTAAATCTCCAGATAAGTATATCCTTTCATCATTAAGGTCAGGAATTTTAACAAACTTTTCATGAGTTAATCCCGGTATATTTAAATACCCCTTTCCAACTCCATCTCCTCCAACACATAATTCTCCGGGTATTCCAACAGGACATAATTGGTGATTAGTGTTTAAGATATAAGTGGTAGTGGTAGGTATTGGTTTCCCGATATTACTTGTTGTTAAGTCAATATTTTTTTTCCTAATTTCTTTAAATGTTACGTGAACAGTTGTTTCTGTTATTCCAAACATATTGATCAACCTTGTACCCGGATATCTTTCCCTCCAATGTTTCAATTTAGAAGGATTTAATGCTTCACCTCCAAAAATGATATAGCGGATTTTTAAGTTTAATTTTTCATATTCATGTTTATAGGTTAGCAAATTATAAAAAGCAGAAGGAGTTTGATTTAAAACCGTAACCTGCTGTAATTTCAATACTAATAAAAACTGTTCTGTATTTTTTGCAATAAATTGGGGAACAATAATAACCCTGGCACCGTTTAGTAAGGCTCCATACATTTCCCACACCGAAAAATCGAAACAAAATGAATGAAATAAGCTCCAGATATCTTTCTTTGAAAATTCAAACGGGACCTTTGAATTAAATAGCAATCGGACTACATTTTTATGCTCTATTAATGCCCCTTTTGGATTACCTGTGGTCCCTGATGTATAGATAATATATGCAACATGCCCTGGTTTATTTTTTATAACTAATTTGCTTGGTTTCCTGCTATTAAAATCTATATTGCTGAAGGTAAATGTATTGGAAATAGTTTTAATATGATCATTAGTTTCATTTTGTGTTATAAGATATTGAGTATTGGAATCGTTTAAAATATAGTTGATCCTTTGTTTTGGGTAAGTGGTATCAATAGGTAAGTATGAGCCACCTGATTTCAATACGGACATTATTCCTATTACCATATCGGGGGTCTGACCTAACATCAATCCAACTATAGTCTGGGTGCTTACTCCTCTGCTAATCAGGATTGTCGCTAAATAGTTACTTCTATCATTAAGTTCTTTATAGGTAATTTGTAAATTATTATATGAAATACAAATGCTATCAGGATTTTTCATCACCTGTTCTTCAAACAGGTCAATAATTGTTTTGTCTTTGGGGTAATTGGCACTTGTATTGTTAAAAGTATAAAGCAGTTGTTCTTTTTCGTTTTCCGTTAGTATTGCTATTTCATTAACAGGTTGTTGAATATTTTTGAGAACTTCTTTGGTTACCTGTTTAAAATGCCGGGCTGTTTGTTTTACTATTTCCGGGGAGTATAGATTGCTATTGTAACTGAACTCAATGGTTATCCTGTCACCGGGAAGGACGATAATGTTAAAGTTATAGTTTGTTTGCTCAAATAATTCTACTGCATGGGTTTGTATCTTGCTTTGCAGGTTTGTATCTTCCTGGAGCTGCACTTTGGATACCTGTTCAGATACGGGGTAATTCTCGAAAACCAAAATATGGTCAAATAACTCCTGCTTCAAATAACTTTTAGCTTGTATATCCGATAAAGAGATATAGTGATACGGGGTACTTTCAATCAATCCATCCTGCAGGGATTCCAGTAGGTTTTGAAAACTTGTCGATGTAGTATACTTTACCCTCACGGGAATGGTATTGATAAATAATCCCAACATTTCCTCTATCCCTTCTATCTCAGCAGGACGTCCTGATACTACTTGTCCGAATACGACATCATCACAGGAATTATACCTTCCCAATACCACACCCCATACCCCTTGCATGAATGTGTTTACCGTTACTTGCAATTTTCCGCAAACTTCCCGTATTTTCCTGCTTGTTCCCTGTTCCAGGTTTATCCTGTGATGGGCCAGTTGATAGGTGTCACCGGGTAAAATTGTACTTAGGCAGGGTAGGGTAGCCCTCTCTTCATATCCTTTCAAATACGACTGCCAATAATTAAGGCTTGCTTTTTTGTCTATCCCCCCGATCCATTCTATATAATGCCGATACTGTGTTACGGGAGGTAATTGTAAGTCAGCCCCCTGCAGCATCGATTGGTAAATGGCCACCAGTTCGGTGATGATAATTCCAATACACCATCCATCCATCACAATATGGTGATAGCTCCACAAAAATTCATATTCGCCCTCGTCTACCCGGAAAATATGTACCCTGATCAATGCATCGTTAGTTAAGTCGAACCCTCGGTTTTTATCATATTCTTTATAATCGCGTACGGTTTGTTCCCTGTTTTTTTGAGTGCCTTCTTTCCTGATATCGCTGTAGGCGAATTCAATTTCACGCTCGTTTAACACTACCTGTAATGCTTGTTTATAGCCTGCATATAAAAACAAAGTTCGTAGTATATCGTAACGGCTAACAATATGCTGAAAACTTTTTTTTACCAGCGAAATATCCAATTCGCCACTTATGCGGTAAGATACCTGTTGGAAATACGACCGTGAGCCTTCTTCGGATACCGAATGAAACAATATCCCATCTTGTAAAGGAGATAAGGTATAAATGTCTTTTATTTTATATATCCCCTGTAAGCGGTCAAGCTCGGTTAAGGTTAACCCTTTGTATGTTAAATCGCTGGGGGTATATTCTTCCAGTTCATGTGAACAACAGAAGCTGATGAGCCCACTTAATGACTCTTTATACTGGCGACTTAGTTGTTTTATCTTTTCGCCCAGGTAACGGTTTCTACTATATCCTATTCGTATCTCCAGTCGCCCCTGGCTTATCATGCCTACTACTTCCAACTCATATTCCCGTTGCACATTTTCTCCTACCAACTGTCCGGGAGATTCGGGCGCTACCTGCATGCCCTCTTCTTGTTTGCCGTCTCCAAAATCTCCCAGATAATTGAAACATATCTCCCTCTTGTTTTTGCTTTCTTGATTATCGCTCCAATGTTTACTCATGTAACGAAGTATACCGTAACCTATTCCTTTTCTGGGGACACCATGCAGTAATTCTTTATTGTGTTTAAGCAATACATTTAATTTTGTTGTTCCGGATGTATCCAACAATACCGGGTAAATACCGGTAAACCAACCTAACGTGCGGGTGATGTTAACCCCTTCAATGATATCTTCACGCCCGTGACTTTCCAGGTCAATCAGTATCTTTTCTTTCCCAAAAACTGTTTTTATTGCTAATCCTAACCCTAGTAACAATAAGTCGTTAATCTGGGTATGAAAACTGTTGTTTGCCCTGGTCTTTAACAATGTAGTCTCATTTTTGCTTAGCCTGAAACTCACATTTTCCAGATCTTTCACATAATTATCGCCTTGCGGGTTATCGGCTTCAAGTTTTTCTACCGGTGTTTTCAGCAATGATTCCCAGTATGCCTTTTCTTCTGACAAGGTACCTCCCGATGAATACTTCAACAACCCCTTGGCCCATTGTTTATAAGAACCGGATTTATGGGGCAATGTTAATCTTTCGCCTTTTTTATGCTGTTGGTATAATCGTTCTAAATCTTCAAAAAGTATACGCCAGGATACCCCGTCTATGACCAGGTGATGAACAGCTATTAATAAACGGGAGCTGTCTTCCATGTAGAATAACCCGATTTTCATCAATGGTCCATCTTCGAGGTTTATACTTGCCTGGATTTTATCTCTTTCAAGTTCAAATTTTGCGATGGCTTCTTCTTCTCCCCTGTAATCGAAAAATGATACCGCAAGAGGATGGTCAAGACCTTGGTTTTCCTGTATTATTTCTCCACCGGCCTCTTTAAATGTCGTGCGTAATGCATCATGGTGGTCCTGTATCTTTTTAAAGATATTTTCTATTAGCCGTTTCTCAGGGTATTCATCTATCCGTAATATTACGGCTTGGTTATAATGGTGCCTGTTTCGTTTTACTTCCTCAAAAAATCGTTTCTGGATGGGAGTTAAAGGTATTTCTCCCTGCACAACAGATTGGTCGGGTATTTTAACCCCCTGACGGACACGCGCAGAAAGTCCGCGAATCGTGGGGTATTTAAATATTTCCTGGACACTTACATGGTAACCGGCTGAAACCAGGCGGGAAGAAACCTGTATGGTTTTAATCGAATCACCTCCAATCATAAAAAAATTATCGTTAACGCCAATAGGCCTTATCCCTAATACATCTTCCCATATTCTCGATACCGTTTGCTCTATTTTATCCCGGGGAACCTGGTAATCTGAGAGAGAACCGGTTAATCGGGATTTCGGACCGGGTAATGACCGCCTGTCTAATTTACCATTGGGGGTAAGCGGTAACTTTTCCAGGAAAAGGATATACGCCGGTATCATATAATCGGGTAATTGTTCCCCGAGATATTGACGAATGGCTTTTTCATCGGATTTGGCATCACTGGTCAATACTATATATGCACACAAGGTATTTGATCCGTTGTGGGTATGGCAAAGTACTACAGCTTCTTTTATTTCTTGAAGCCTAAGCAAGTGATATTCTATTTCTCCTAATTCTATTCTAAATCCCCGTATTTTTACCTGGAAGTCCATCCGTCCCATGTATTCTACATCTCCTTGTGGCAGCCAGCGGGCCAAATCACCGGTTTTGTACAAATAATCTCCCGGAAGGTAAGGATTAGGGATAAATTTTTCTACTGTTAAAGCTATATTATTAATATAACCCCTTGCCAGGTTTACCCCGGAGATGCATAGTTCACCGGCTACGCCAATGGGCTGGATGGAAAGATTTTTATCTAATATGTAAAACCGGGTATTATCTATAGGTTTTCCAATAGGTACCCGTATGTCTGCCCCTTCCTGGTCACAATCAAAGAAAGAAACATCAACGGTTGCTTCAGTGGGGCCATATAAATTAATGAGCTTTGTTACGATCTGGCGGTTAAATAGCCGGTTAAATAATAGAACCTGTGTGGGTTGTAATGCTTCACCACTAGAAAATACCTTACGTAAACTTTTAAATCCGTGGAAATTTTGATCATGACCTAATACTTCTAAAAAGGCATTTAGCATAGAAGGAACAAAGTGTATGGTAGTTATGCATTGCTGTTCTATGAACCTTTTTAACCTAACAGGGTCTTTTTCTTCACCCGGTGGTAACAAAAACAAACTGGCACCCACCTGCGACCACCAGAATATCTCCCATACCGATACGTCAAATGTATAGGTAGTCTTTTGTAATATTCTATCCCTAGAAGATAATGGATATTGCAGTTGCATCCAGTTTAACCGGTTAACAACAGAATGATGTTCTATCATAACTCCTTTCGGATTTCCTGTGGAACCTGACGTATAAATTATGTATGCTAACTCTTTTGCTTTCGCTTTGTTTTTCTTCGGTATATATTTTTTATGACCAATGGGTATACTTTTTAACTCTATATATGTAAATGGTGTGTTTGTTTGATGCTGATATTTCTTTTGTGTTACTATATTTTTAGTACCACTATTTTTTAATATATGATTTATTCTTTCTTTTGGGTAATTCGGATTAATAGGTAAATAAGCAGCCCCTGATTTTAAAATTCCAAAAATACCAATTATCATTTCAATTGAACGCTCTGTAATTAAGCCTACAATTGAACCGGAACCTGACCCTTTTTCAATTAAAATATCTGAAACAAGATTTGACGATTTATCTAATTCTCTGTATGTCAATATTTTATTTTTAAAAACAAGAGCTTTTCTATCAGGGTTTTTCATTACCTGTTCTTCAAACAGGTCAATAATTGTTTTGTCTTTGGGGTAATTGGCACTTG
>CAZWGG010000188.1:0-1079 GCA_964633305.1 uncultured Bacteroidales bacterium | reverse complement strand
CAACAGAATGATGTTCTATCATAACTCCTTTCGGATTTCCTGTGGAACCTGACGTGTATATGATATAACCTAATCCTTTAGGACTGCATAAAGGTTTATTGAATGAATCATTTTTCTTGCTTGTGTAATTGTCTGATATAACTAAAGTACCAAATGCTTTCTTTATTGCTTCCTTATCTTCACGCGTTATGATTAACAAATGTTTTACATTACTATCGTTGATTAAGTATTCCATTCGTTTTATCGGCGCATCAGAAGAAATTGGAAGATAAGTTGCACCGCAGTACTGTATAGCATATATCCATAAAACCATTTCTATACCACGGTCTGCTATTATGCCAACAATAGAATTCTTTGTTACTCCTTCATTTGCTAAATGGTTTGAGACATCTTTAATTTTTTTGTACAAACAATTGTATGTTAAATGAATTTCTTTTTCCTTTAACGCTAAGCTATCCGGAGATTTTTTAGCCTGTTCTTCAAATAAATTTATAACTGTTTTTTCTTTGGGATATTCATGGCTAGTTGAATTAAATGCAACTAATAGCTGTTCTTTTTCCTGTTCTGAAATCAGGTTAATAGTGCTGATTTTCTGAATTTTATTGACTATTACATTATCTATAATACTTAAATAGTACTTCAGAAATCGATTGATTGTTTTTTTCTCAAATATTTTTTCATAATAATTAAAATCTATTTTTAATTGCTCCCCGTAATCAAGAATAGTAACTTCCATATCGAACTTTGCACTTTGGCGTTCATGAAAATAAATTTCCTGGTTATTGTTTTCGGTTACTTGTCCATCGCTCGTAAGAAGGTTGAACATAACGTCGAATAAAGGATTTCGGCTTGTGTTACGGGGAATATTTATTGCTTCAATAAGATCTTCAAACTGATATTCTTGATTATCAAATGCTTCAAGTGTTTTATTCTTCAATTCACTTAAGAAAGATAGATACGAGGTATTATCGATAACTGTGTTTCTCAAAGGCACAGTATTAACAAAAATTCCTACTATGTCTTTGAATTCAATTCTTCTTCTTCCCTCTACAGGTGTACCAACAATAATATCATCCTGT
>CAZWGG010000187.1:0-8855 GCA_964633305.1 uncultured Bacteroidales bacterium | reverse complement strand
GAAATAAATTATTAAATAAAAAACCTAATCCCTGGGCAGAAGAGTTTATTAAGCTATTTTACAAATAATAATTATTAACAGAAAATGGCAAAAAGAAAAAAGAGGCAGATAGAAAAGACAAAGAAGTCTGGAATTTTAAACTACTTAAAAGAAAGCGGAAATTATTTGGAAGTATTATCATGAAAAAAAGATGGATACTTGATCTAATTCTATCCAGAAAACGCTCATGAAGTCTACTCCAAAGCCACTTCGGAGATGGAGCAACATAAGATTCAGTACTGTTTATGAAAACTGAATTTACTTTGATCTGGCTATAATGAAATCGGCTAATTGTTTAATAGAATCAACCGTATCTGATGGGGTATATTCTCTAAGAATTTCAATTGCTTTGTTTTTATATTCGTTCATTTTTTTCTCTGCATAATCTATTCCTCCATTTTTTCTAACAAACTGTATTACTTCGTACATTCCTTTTGAGTTGCTCTTACTTTTATTTATTATACGTCGTATTTTTGAATTATCCGAACTTGTAGTTTTACTCAGGGAATAAATTAAGGGAAGCGTTAGTTTTTTTTCCTTTATATCATTTCCTGCTGGTTTTCCTGTTATGCTTTTTTTATCATAATCAAGAAGATCATCCTTTATTTGAAATGCAACGCCCAATGATTCCCCGAATCTCCACATTTTGTCTATAGTTTCTTGAGAAGATGAGGTTGTATAGGCACCACACGCACAACATGCGGCAATAAGTGTTGCTGTTTTCTTTCGAATTATTTCATAATATTCTTTTTCTGTAAGGTTTAGTTTTCGAGTTTTTTGAATCTGTAAGAGCTCTCCTTCAATAATTTCTTTTACAGCTTTTGACACGATTTTAAGCAAATCATATTCATTATTTTCAATCGAAAGTAACATTCCTTTTGAATATAAATAATCTCCAAGTAAAACTGCCACTTTTGATTTCCATAAAGCATTAATGGAAAAAAAACCTCTCCGTTCATAGGATTCGTCAATTACATCATCATGGATGAGTGTTGCCGTATGTAATATCTCTATAAATGAAGCAGCTGTATATGTTGATTGATTAATATTACCATGGAGTTTTGCCGTAAGCATGACTATTAATGGACGGATCTGTTTTCCTTTTGTACGAAGAATGTAATTCATTACAATATTTAACAAAGGGACATTGCTTTTAACTGAATTCTTGAAATGATTTTCGAATTCTTTTAATTCCTTTTTTACAGGTTCTTTTATTTTCGATAATTCTGACATTGATTTAAATTATGCATCGAATAGGTTCATAAACTTTTAATGATCGGTAAAAGTAATCAAAATATTAATAAATTATGGTTATGTATATCGAAGCCATAAGAATTATTATAAAAGAAATTAGATATATTGTAGAAACATAAAAAGTATGAAAAATCTTTCGTTCTTTTGCAGATTATATTGTAAATTATTTAAATAGAAAATGAAAGGATTATTTGTTGGATTGAATACTATTGATTTACAGTTTCTTATAAAAGATTTTCCCAAATCTAATACTAAGATCAAAGCATTAAAATACGGAATGTATGCCGGCGGTCCTGCAACAAATGCAGCTATTGCATTTGCACACCTTGGCGGTAAATCAATTTTACTTACACTTATTGGAAATCACTACTTTGCAGATTTTGTAAAACAAGAACTTACAGAATTAAAGGTTGAGGTAATTGAATTAGCTTCGAAGTCAACTATATTACCTCCTTTTGCCACTATATGGACGAATGAATCAAATGGAGATAGATCTATATGTTCATTTCATAATGAACAACAAGATATCTCACTCAATGGGTTTGAGATGTATAATATTCAAGAATACGATATTATTTTACTAGATGGATTTTATATGAATATTAATTCTCAGATTGCATTAGCTGCCAAAGAATTAAATAAAACAGTTGTTCTTGATGCGGGAAGTTGGAAAAAAGGCATAGAAAGTTTATTGCTTTGCGTGGATATAGCTATCTGTTCAGCAGATTTTTATCCTCCGGGTTGTTTTACTACTGATGATGTATGTGATTATTTAATTAATAAAGGATTAACTCATTTTGCAATCACCAGGGGTAGTGATTCTATACTTGCTTATGAAAAAGGAACTACATATAAAATCACTATTGAAAGTATAAAAGCAATGGATACGCTGGGTGCTGGCGATATTTTTCATGGTGCATTTTGTTATTATTTCACAAAGCTGCGCAACTTTAACAATGCTTTGGATAATGCTTCAAAAGTAGCTACAGAATCATGTAAATATTTTGGCACAAGAAATTGGCTTAATAAATATAGTCAAAATATATAAAATATAGATATAAAAATTATTATCAAATTTAATTAAAGTAATAATTTAATCATATTAATGGATATAACCCGTGAAGATATTGACCTCATGGCGCCAGTAGGTTCATTTGAATCACTTTCAGCAGCTATACAAGCCGGCGCGAATTCTGTTTATTTTGGATTGGATAAATTGAACATGAGAGCCAGGTCATCGATGAATTTTAATGAGAAAGATTTGAAAGAAATAGTATCAACTTGTAAAGAAAGAAATGTACGAACATATTTAGCATTAAATATCGTTTTATATGATGTTGAATTGCCCCTTATGAAGCAGTTAATTGATTTGGCTAAAAAATATGATGTAGATGCTATTATTGCTTCTGATTTTGCTGCTATAAATTACGCACATTCCATAGGAATGAAAGTTCATATTTCAACACAAGTTAATGTTAGTAACATAGAATCTCTTAAGTTTTATTCCAATTATGCTGATGTTGTTGTATTGGCTCGGGAACTTGATTTAGATAAGGTAAAAGCTATTCATCAACAAATTATGGAAGAAAATATAACCGGGGCATCCAGTAATCTTATAAAACTTGAGATGTTTGTTCATGGAGCCCTCTGTATGTCTATTTCAGGCAAATGTTATTTGAGTTTACATCACCATAATTTTTCTGCCAACAGGGGGGCATGCCTGCAAGATTGTAGGAGAGGGTATATTGTAAAAGATAAAGAAACTGGAGTGGAAATGGATATCAGCAACGAATACATTATGTCTCCAAAAGATTTATGTACAATACATTTCTTAAACAAAATAATGGATGCAGGGGTTAGGGTATTAAAGATTGAAGGGAGAGCTAGACCTCCCGAGTATGTTAAAGCAGTGACAGAATGTTACAATGAAGCCATTATTGCTTACCTTAATGGAGATTATACACCAAAGAAAATTAAAGATTGGATGAAAAGGTTGACAGATGTTTTTAACCGTGGATTTTGGGATGGATATTATTTGGGACAAAAAATAGGCGAGTGGAGCGAAGTATATGGGTCAAAAGCTAATAAAAGAAAACATTACGTAGCTAAAGCATTAAATTATTTTAGTAAGTTAAAAGTTGCAGAATTCTTATGTGAAGCAGGTAAATTACGGGTTGGAGATGAAATATTAATCATCGGTCCAACAACCGGAGTAATTAAACTAAAAGTTAAAGAAATCAGGGTTAATCTTATAAATGTTCAGGAAACAAAACAAGGTGATAGGTTTTCTATTCCGGTCGATCAGGTTGTGCGCAGGTCAGACAAAATGTACAAATGGGAGGATATTGATAAACCTCAACAGCACTAAATACCTATTTCAAGGTATTATCAGTTACATAAATTGTTGGGGATGATGAAATAGTTAGTAGATTGCTGCAGGGTTTTTGTTAGTTAAATTTGCATACAACAGTTTTTCCTTTTTTAGTTCTTTTAAGTAATATTTTTTTATTTCTAATGCGCGCTCAAGATATTTATTTGAATCATATATTCTTATTACATCTTCGGGGCCTGTAAACCTGTTGATTATACCAAGTGCCGGATCAAAATTCGGGTTTTTAATACGAGCTTTTACTCGTTTGGTGAAATGGGTAAATAGTTTCCAGTTGAGCTGTTGAGGGATGTTAAAATAGAATTTTTCTCCTTCGTAGGTGTCTCGATATAATCCTTGAGCTAATTCTATTATTTTAAAATGTTTGAATACTTTTATTTTTCCTTCAGCATATATTTTTTTATAAGCTAAAAATTTAATATCATTCTTTTTGTAAAAGTCTTGAATTTCAGACAAAAGACTGATTGCTTTTAATTTTTTTATCCTTATACATGGATATATTTTATTCTGCATGATTATTTCTCCGAAGCTTGAACAGCATTCAATGATATTTTCGTCATGCAATGCTTTAGCAATTCTTTCAAGTTTTTCTGGGAAATATCTATACATCAAAATCAAGTAGAAAGATTGATAGATTGATATTGAACTTTTTCTATTTTTGCTATCCTTAAATCCAGGAAATGGATTTGTATTAGTGAGAACAAGTGTTCCAGGAAGAATATTCTGTTCAATTGTTGACAGTAATTCTACTTTCGTTATGCTGCCAGTTGTTTCAATTATGGGCTGAATTTTCATAACAACCTGTATTAATGTAGGTTATTAAAGCAGACAGGATTTAAATATGATACAGGCTTTAAGTATTATTTTAAATGTACAAAAATTTTAACAAGAAATCAACTTTGCTATAAAAAATTTTGTTTTTCTACCCGCTACTTGGTGTAAACATGAAATTAAAAAACACTTGTATCTATTGAAAATAGAAATCCAAAATATCCAGAATTATATGACGGCAGAAAAATATATCTCATTCCAGAGGTAAAGGGGAAAAAGAAACGAAACAGGTGAAAATCAGATAGCAAGTCAACACCAAATGAGTAATAATTCCTTGAATAGGTTGCTCGCCCAGAGCTGGATATTTCAATTACATTTTCACCTTTTGCAAAATCTCCAAACAAATTTGTCCTTAAGCGTTTGATATACATAAGTGAACCAATAGAAAGATCAGGATATAAGATAGGAAAGCTGTAATCGGCAGTGACTTTTTTAATGTTTTTTGCTGCGTATGCATCTATAACATGCAGGTATCCTCTTGGTAAGGTTACCCGGTTAAAAGAGTAGAATAATCTTTTGGGCTTTTGAATTTGAATACCTCCATAAATTCTTAAACTATGGTGCTTAAATAAGCCGGGAAAAAAAAGAAACCCGGAAGCCGAATATAAATAGCCATACTGAGTATCCTCAAAAGGAGAATCAGTTAATGAAAGAGCTATCAGTTGCCCCCATTTAGGATAAATATCACGTTTCGAAAGCGATAAATACCTGTAATAAAGAAGTTTATAATGAAATTGTGAAATACCCCTTTTAATTCCTCCACTGTAATATAAAATATTTTCATAATCAATCAAAAATTCAGGCCTTAAAAAGTTTCGATATTTACCATTTGAGAGGTTTAAGGGAATATAAGTGTTAAATGAAAATTTTGTATAAGGAAATAAAGTATCCTGAGGAGTAACATTTTCCGGGAAAGAAAATTTTTTAATGGAACCCCCGATTTCAGCGGAAAAGTTAATAACTGGATAAAACCCGTTGTAGGTAAATGTTGGTCTAAATTTGAAAGTATTATTCTCATAGCTTAATCCAATACTTGATATAAATGTACTTAATTTATTTTGAGACAATATTATAAATCCAGGATTTATTTTTATGTCAGACGGATCATCAAATGAGGGATTTATATATATAGGGGCCCAACTGTGGAAATTAAAAAGATTTAAGAACCTGTAATAAGGTTTCGAGGAATAGTTTTTATCTATCGGCTTATTGTGTTGACTATTTACACTTTCTTGGCTTAAAAGTTTTTCTGGCCAACCTGTTTTATAAACTTTCACCTCTTTAATTGGAATTAAATGAGAGAACTGAAGTTTGGATTTAACAAGACGAAATCCATTTACAGTATAATTACTGTAAAACAAGTAATTTTTCTCTGTATATACAAATGGATCAAATGCTCCAAATTTTGTGTTTGTAATCTGGTAGATTTCTTTGTTTGATTTATTTAATGCATAAATATTTTCAATTCCATTATATCCTCCTCTATAAAGAATATAATTTTTCCATTTACACAATTGTGAAATATTTTCAAATGTAGGGCCATATAATATTTCCCATTTTTTAGTGTGTTGGTCAACTGAATAAATGTATTTTCCCTGATCGGTTATAGCAATGGTAACAATAGTACTGTCGTTATACCAAAAGGGGTATTGAAGTAATTCATTGCGGGGTGGTGAAAATTTCTGTATGATACTTCCTGTTTCAGCATCAAGAACAACAATAGAACTAATGGCTGTGAGGTCAATTTCAATTGCTGCTATTTTATTGTTGGTTTTTGAAAGTACAGGAAAAAAATATCTTGATTTTCTTGAAAGCTGATTTATTTTCCCGGAGTTAAGGTTGTATGTTTTTATGACCGAATAATTTCTTTGTTCCCAACGCTTGTCCGTAATTATTTCACTCCAGGTTATTAGATTCGTATTAGCTGATAACCAATCATCATAAGTTTGCCCAGGCACGTGCAATGCGGTTTCGTGGCCGAAACTGTCAATCATTACAATTTTATTAAGATCATCAATACTTGTTTTAAGCGCTAGTAATACATTATTTGCCAAATAATGCGGAAATCGGTAATTTGTATAATTGTTCGTTGAAGGTGTATTTAATAAATAGTAGCTACTTAACTCCAAATTAGACTGTCTTTTACCACATATTACTTTAAGTGTATCTATAGTTTCGGAGTACAATTTGGTAATGGAAGTTTTATATTGTGAATGAAAAGCGATATTTAATGAATAAGGAAGGTATGGGTACTTTGCTACATGGTTGAGTGATTTTTCCCAAAACATTTTTCCGTATTTCAATCTGGAATAAGCAACGATTTGGTAACCTACTCTGTAATAATCAGGAAAATAGTTTTTGTAAGATCCGAACAAAAACTTATCATACGACATAGTTTTTTTGTTTTCTAACAGTAATGCATTAATAGGCATTTCAAAAGAAGCAAGCCTTCCTCTTCCATTATTTGATAATAATGTTTCCGTAAGTACCGCATCACCTTCAATAAACCAAATGGGTACCTGGGCTGCTGAGATTCCTATTCCTGCCTGACCTATAAGGCAAGTTAGAATTTTTGAGAAACCATTATTTAATTTGTTTATCTGTAAAACATGTCGATATTCATGTAATGCAAAATGATATAACCAGTCTTGTGCTGTATTATCTGTTGGAGGAATAGCTATTAACTCCATTCTTTTTGGCGCCCAAGTTACATATCCGTTTGATAACACAGATTGGTTATGCATAACAATTGATATTTTTTTCTGTTTTGAATTTAACGATTTGCCAATATTAGCACCATATTGATCAAGAAATCCAGCAAGTTTGTTTGCCTGTTCATAGAAATTTTCAGGGTAGATAATTTGTAAATTTTCAGTATTTATTTGTTTCCATTTTGTTGAGAAAGGATCCGTTCCTGACGAGAAAAATTGTGAATTAACAGGAAATAGGAAACAATTTAAACAAAGACAACAACCTAAATATATAGATAATGATTTCATTATTATTTGAAATTTTCAAATATAGCACAATGCTTTTTAAACCTGTTCATATATTCATTAATATAATACGAAGAAGAATTCATTGAATACAATAAAGCAGTATTCGACTTGCCGCATATTACAAAATACAGGGTAAATTATTGTTCAGCCTCATCTTCATAAGGTTATAATAAACACATTTGAAATAAAAGTTACCGGCGCTTTAAGCAATAAAAACAGGCTTTAAGAGTTATAGAATGAAGCGCAATAATGATGTTTTTGTGTTATTTTTTGATTGTAGAAAAAATCGCTGTGATCATGATGATACTATTATTTTTCAATTAAAATATAAGATAACACATTGTTTTTAATAGGAATATGAGCCTCATAAGTGGCTGAAATTTAAGAAAAAACAATAACAAAATTCATATAAACTGAATACGAAGAAAGAGTTACCTGAATAAAAACCAATATAATTCGCAATTACTTTTTGTACTATATATTTTGAGTAAAACGGGTTACTTGAAAACTAAATATAAATTAAGAAGGAAAGTATTATTTTTACTCTAAGAAAATTTAATGGTTTGAAAGAAGAATTAAGAAATAAGTTAAATGGATTATTAGGCACTATTATTTTTCATATGTTATTGGTGATCCTTTTTTTAGTTTTAAAATTAGATAAAGTAAAAAAAAAGCATGTAGAAACGTTACAGATTGAATTCATAAATAAGCTAACCAGTATAGAGAAATTATTGGCTAATGATGGAACCAAACAAGTGGAAATTGAACCTCTGGATGCACAAACAGCTAAAAATATTGCTGTAAATGTGGCAGATAAATTAAACAATGAAATAAGTACTGAAAAATACGTGGAAGAACTAAAAAAAGAACTAGGCATCAAAAAATTAAATCAACAATTAAGCAACGATTTACCTGATGATAACTCTCCGGAATACAGAAATGACCTTTCAGAAGATAAAAAAGAAAATAAAACTGAAAAACAAAAATTCAAAGGAAAGACTAATATTGAATATAATCTGGAGAACAGAACACATAGGCGTATATATGTTCCGGTATATCGATGCGAAAGTGGCGGTAAAGTAATCGTTGATATAATTGTTGATCAAGAGGGGAACGTCATCAATGCATCAAATTCTAAAAAAACGGCCACCAATAATTTATGTTTAATTGAAGAGGCCATAAAATCAGCTTACAAATTTTTGTTTAATTCCGATCCTAATGCCGATGAAAAACAAAGTGGGACAATAACTTTTCACTTTATTCCACAGTAGAAACAAGGAGGCGAAACACTAATTAGTCTTTGCAAGAAAACGCCAAATACTGCGTTATTCTTGCCTTGAAAA
>CAZWGG010000186.1:0-8888 GCA_964633305.1 uncultured Bacteroidales bacterium | reverse complement strand
TTCCTGTTCAATTTCTATTTTTCCAAATGCAGGATTATTTAAAAAAGAAAGTTTATAGAAATTTATGTTGTCAAACTTATTTTCATGAATATATCCAACAACCCCATAATCGGTTTCTAAAAATCCTTCAAACCCGATGTTATCGAGTTCAGCAATTATGATTTCTTTTACTGTTTCTGATTTGTTTTTTATTCTAATATGAATGGCTTTGTATTTCATAATTGTATTATAAGCAATTTTCAAAAACAAGCCACCAAAAACGAGCAACTAAGAATTCTTTATATAAGATATAAAATAACTTTTCTAAAATGCACTGACAATACCCATAAAATCATCGGCTTTAAGAGAAGCTCCGCCTATAAGGCCCCCATCAACATCGGGGTTAGCAAATAATTCACTTGCATTAGAAGGCTTGCAACTTCCACCGTATAGGATAGACATATTATCAGCTACATGATTTCCATATCTTGCCGTAATAAGATCACGAATGACTTTGTGCATTTCCTGTGCCTGTCCGGGCGTGGCAACAACACCTGTACCAATTGCCCATACAGGTTCGTATGCAATTACTATACGGCTGAAATCTTCGGTAGAAAGGCTAAATATACCTTCACTTATTTGCTGTTTAACAACGTCGATATGATTTCCGGCATTTCGTTCTTCTAAAACTTCTCCACAACAAAAGATAGGTATCAGGTTATTGGCAAGTGCAAGTTTTACTTTTTTACTCAATGTTTGATTATCTTCCTTATAATAAGCTCTTCTCTCAGAATGGCCTATAATAACATAGTCGGCACCTGTCGATTTGATCATCTCGGCAGAAACCTCACCTGTAAAAGCACCACTCGCTTCCGATGCACAGTTTTGGGCACCTAGGAATAAGGCCTCTTTTGAAATAACTTTATTAACTTCCGAGAGATGTATAAACGGGGTGCAAAGCACAACAATAGCATCATTACCTGATACTTGCCCGTTAACAGCTTTTGCCAGTTCAATACCTTCCTGAAGGTTTTTATTCATTTTCCAGTTTCCGGCAACAATTTTTTTTCTCATAATTTTGAACAGATTTTTATAGTTATATTATTGGCCGCAAATTTAAAAATTAAAAAGATTAACCCAAATTTCACATTATAATAATGTATAATAGTACATTTTTCTATATATCCTGTTTTAAGAGTAACGATGTAAATTAATTAAAAAGTGCTACTGCAGGAAATTGTAGTATATATGAAAGTTACTCCGGAGTCAGATCGAAGTTGAGAGATATAAGAATCTGATACTACATTCATGAATATAGTATTGCATGCGAAAAAAAACGATAATAATTTGAAAAATTTTCCACAGTGCTTTATAATTGCACTGTAATACAATATCTTTGAAATGGAAAAAATAGCATTTCGAATAGGCTAAATGAAAATTTTGTTTGGGTTGGTGAATGAGTAAGCCTATTAAATACTAGAAAATTGAGAGATCATCCAAAAAGTTGTTCTTTTTAAACCCTTTGTTAAAAAATCGAAATTCTTTAATTATGGAAAAATTAAAACTTGTGCAATTTTCAGGAATAATATTTATCCTACTGGGAGTTATATTTATTACCGGAGGAATTATTCTTAAAGATAATCTTGGAATAGCAATCGGAATAATTGGTTTCAGCATATTTATATGTGGGCTTTTATTACTATTTTTTAAAAAACAGATCAATGGTATGGATTAAATCTTTTAAAAAATAACTAAATAACTGTAATTTCATGCTTAATGGCTTATATATAACAGTAAAGCTTAAATACTATTTATATTATAACCCTTACGTTATGTCAATATTTAAATATATTCAAAGACTGGAAAGGATTTTTCAGATGATTAAACAAGGCAAAACAGGTAGTGCCGAACAATTTTCAAAGAGAATCGGTATAAGCCGAAGGCAATTGTTTAGCCATTTGGAAGAAATGAGAAATTTAGGGATACCTATCGTTTATAACCGTAAACAACACAGTTACATCTTGGAAAAGAAGTGTGAATTTAAAATTAATATTGATTTAAATATGCTTGAAGATCCTTTACTAGGCTATCCTTTTCATGGTAAAAAAAGTATCGAAGACTATATTACCGTCTCGTATGAAGAAAAAGCAGATAAGAAAAAATTTTCAAAGAAATAGTTTTTAACAGAAAAATTTAAAATAATGGCCCATTCTTTTAGATGCAAAACATTTGTTTCTTCATATTATGAACAGTACACGTGGTGAATTTATGTGAATAAAAGATAATTAAAGTGACAGGTTGATAAATAGGTGAAAATAGGTGAAAAAGCTGCTTGGTCAGTTAATAACTTACCGGCAGCTTTTCTTTTTTTATCTTTCTTGTTATAACTAAATAATTTCCAAAATACTACTAATTAGTCCTTTAAGCAATGCCAATAACTTCGTTACGTTTATCTTAAATTAAGAAAGAAAGCAGATGCTATTTCAGAAATTAATTCCAAATTATTATATGAATAACAGGTTTAAGTTAAAGCATATCTCCTATGTCATCTCCCTGGTCCACAAAAGGTGCAATTGCCCGCTTGTAAATTCCTTGCACATAAGCGATGGCCATTCCGTAGTTGGTAATGGGAATACCGGCATCTATAGCAGGCTTTAACCTGTTTACCAGTTGTTTTCTTGTTACCATACATCCCCCACATTGAATTACTAATGCATAATCGGTAATGGGGCGATCAAGTTCATTAAGGCCGGCAGCTATATCAAATTCAAGCTTTTTCCCGGTAAAATTACTTATCCACCGGGGGATTTTTACCCTGCCAATATCATCACAAGATACCTGGTGTGTGCATGATTCCATCAATACTATTCTGTCACCATCTTTTAGTTCAGATATTACAGGAGTACCTTCTATATATTTATTAAATTCTCCTTTATATCTTGCCAATAGAATACTAAAGCCTGTTAAAGGAATATCCTTTGGAACAGATGCGTCGGCTTTTAGAAATATTGAACTGTCGGTAATCACCAGTTTTGGTTTTATACCTGTTTTTTTCAAAAAAATATCTACTTCTTTTTCCTTTAAAACAATGGCAATACAATCGTTATCAAGGATATCTCTTATAGCCTGTACCTGTGGTAAAATAAGCCTGCCTTCAGGTGCTTCAATATCAATTGGGGTGATAAGAAGTACAATATCTCCGTACGAAACCAGGTCACCCAGTAACGAAGGTTGAAGGTATGCACTCTGTGGTATATTTGTTTCAATAGTACGAATAAGTTCATCCATATTTTTAGGACAGATAGTATTGAATTCCAAAACTTTTGATTGATACTTGCCCTCAATAAGAGATTTGTATTCTTCGTTAAGGGGTTCAATGTCAGATTTGTTATGAACAAAAATATAAGGTACCCCATTATCATAAAACTCGGAAATAAGGGTTTTCTCATAATCATCAAACCGGTTATGGTTCAAAACCAGAATGGCCAGGTCGATTATTTTAATGACCTGTTTTGTTTTTTTTACCCTCAGCTCCCCTAATTCTCCTGTATCATCAATACCTGCAGTGTCAACAAGAATTGCCGGACCAATACCTTTTATTTCAATCGATTTTTTTACAGGATCGGTAGTGGTTCCGGGGCTATCCGATACTATAGCAATATCTTGGCCTGTTAGTATATTAATTAATGAACTTTTGCCGACATTCCGCCGTCCGAAAATTCCAATATGCGGCTTATTTTCTTTTCCTTTCATAAATTTAATTCTTAAAAACATCGCTAGTGCAAATTAATTAAAAAATGCAATTGCAAGAAAAAGTATAGTGATTTTCTTACTCAGAAGACCTGAGTCCGAAGTCGGAGAGTCGAAATTGAGCAACATAAAAATCCAATACTACATACATGAATTATAGTATAGCACTTGGAAAGAAGACGATGAGAATTTAAAGATTTTGAGTCAGAAAATAGAGGATGGTGTCCTCACTTCGGCCTTTGGGCTTCCTTCTAATTACATGATATCTTTTAGCGAAAAGCCTTCTTTAAGCAGATTCTCAGGTTGAAGAATATCCTTGAGTTTTTTCTGTTCTATTAATTGAATATTATGGTTAGCTTCTGTTATACTTATACCTTTTTCTTTCATTTCATTCGCAAGCAAAGTAGCTTTATTATAACCAATATAAGGTAGAAGTGCTGTGGCTATAGAAGGACTTTTTAAAAGTTTTTCATAAGCTGTTTCTGAGTTGAATTGTATTTCTTTAAAAAGATTGGCCCTAAGGGTCTCATTGGCTCCAATCAATAGCTTTAAACTTTCAATTATTGAATGCCCTATTACAGGAAGATAGGCATTAAGTTCAAGGCATCCCTGAGCACAAAGGTTGCCGATTAAGTTATCGTTACTGTAAATTTTGTGGGCAACGCTAATAACAAATTCCGGTATTACCGGGTTCACCTTGCCTGGCATTACTGAACTTCCTACCTGCTTTTTAGGTATCTCAACTTCTTTTTCTTTAAACAAATCAGAAGAAAGAATACGGGTATCCGAAACCATTTTTTCAAGATTAACAGCGTGTGCCTTAAGCATAGCATGAACTTCCACTATTGAATCATGATTACTGGTGGCATCGTACATATTCTCTGCCCTTACAACAGGCAAACCGGTAATTTTTTGAAGTGTTTGTACTACCTCCATGATAAAAAACCGGGGTACAGTTATACCGGAGCCAATGGCACTTCCTCCTAGGTTTACTATTTTTATCCGTTCAAAACATTTGGAAACTCTCCACCAATCTCTTGAAAGTGCATCATTATAAGTACTTAACAGGTTCCCGAAAGATGACGGGACAGCTTCCTGCATTTGTGTATAGCCTATTCTAAGATGATTACGTGTGTTTTTTTCATGTTTTTCAATAACCGACCTTATAGAATTAATTTTACCCTCTAACTGGTTTAAAAGTCTTAGTACGGCAACCTTCAACGAAGTAGGGATAACATCGTTGGTTGACTGGTAAATATTGGCATGTTCAACCGGGTCAATAATATGATACTCACCGGGAGAATTTCCGGTTTCAATTAACGATGCATTTGCAATAATCTCATTCATATTCATATTTATACTGGTACCGGCACCTCCTGTTATTGCAGGTACAATAAATTGTTCAAAATAAGCTCCTTCTTCTATTTTTTTTGCCGATTGAATTAACGTATTAAGAACATCATTATCCATAAAAATTATAGGAAGATTTTTTTCATCATATTTTTTTTTAACGTTATTAATAAAATCTTTATATGTTAAATAACATGCGAGTTTAACAGACCCTATGGCTTTGTACCATTCTATTTGAAACCCGGTATGATCGGGAAAATTTTCCTTTGCCCGCAGTGAATGAATTCCATAAAGAGCTTTGTCATCCAAATTTTTTTCCCCAATAAAGTCTTTTTCAGTTCTCATATTGAATAACTTAAAAGACACAAATTTAGATATTTCTGTAATCGATTTAAAACTTTCAATATATTTAACTTTTGCTGGTTATCTCAAAAAAGAAATTACTTATATTTGCACCGGATATCTAACTATAAAAATAAGACTTATGAAATTTTTTGTAAAAAGTATTCTTATTGCAATTCCGATTCTTGGTATAACCTTGTTGAATTCATGCAAACAATCATCTTCAGTCACTGCTGAAGGTGATACGACCCTTGTTGCCAAAGATAGTATATTGGCAGATGTGAAAGATCTTGTTTACCCCCTGCCGTCACCATTCAAACTTTATCAAAAGCTTGAAGATATTGGTGCTTCATATATTGGAAAAGTATTGAATCCTATTGAAAATATAGATAAATATTATACAGAAAAATATAAAGCCCTTAACTTAGGCACTTATGCTGCTGATTTGAGTTATGTTTCAACCTATAATAAAACACAGGAGATTCAACTTTACTCAAAAAACCTGAAAACACTTATTGATGATCTGAATGTTAACATTAGTTTCCAGGATTTTTATAATGAGAAAACAAAGAAAAAACTCGAGAATAAAGATACTTTAGTAAGTTATATTACTAACGTGTTTTATGATACATATTCCGCTATGGCCAAAACCGGCGAACCTTCGCTAACAGCACTTATGCTAACAGGAATATGGGCAGAAGGCTTGTACATTGCGACACACATTTCAGACGATACCTACAATAATAACGATATTGTTAAAATTATTTATGACCAGAAATCATCCCTATATAAGGTTTTGGAAATGTTAAAAAAATATGAAGGTGATGACATAGTCATTGACGATATGATTAAAGCATTGGAAAAAGTAAAATCTATGTATGAAAAAACAGAAGGGAGCCTTACTAAAGATCAGTTGGATGATATTTCCAATGCAATTGAAAACATAAGATCAAATATTATTTCCTAATTTTTTTAAGCTTTCATTATTCATTTATATGAAGGTGCCTAAAAAGCAAGAATTTCCCGCTAAGGCGCATAGGTGCTAAAAAGTAATAATAATTAACTATTTACAATTTGCGGCTTTGCGAGAAGTTTTTATTTTCTGACTTTTAAGACACCTTCTTTTTTATTCATTAGTTTATTAAATTTGAATATGTGTGAATTTTTAATTGCTAAATGAAATATATTATATATTTAACCTGCGTTAGTTAACATAAACAGATGAACGAGTCAATTCTTAAAGCCCTGATGAGACTTTTTGCTTTATTGGCAAATGTCGACAATAAGGGGCGTTCGAGCAATGAGCGTCATATTGTTATTGAATTTCTTCAACAACAATTTAGTAATGAGTTGGTGAATACATTTATTGAATATTACGACCGTTACGTAATACTCTATCATCCAAATAACAAAGACAAAATAACAAATCTTTCCAAGCAACGAAGTATAAGTATTGATGAACGGTTAAAAGAATTGTGCGACCAGATAAATGAAGAACTTCAGCAAGAACAAAAACTAATTGTACTTATAAACCTGCTCGATTATATTAATGAGGGTAAAATTTTTTCAAATAATGAAATAGATTTTGTTAACCATGCAGCCGTCTATTTAAAAACCAATAAAAGTGAATTTAATGATTTAAAAGCATTTACTTTTAATAAAACAAGTGAAATAATTCATAAGGAGAACTTGTTGGATATTGATTCATCCACAGAGAAATACCCTAAAATAAAGCATATACATAACGAAAAGATTGACGGGAGAATAAGGGTCCTTCATATTATCAGCACCAATACGTTTATAATGCGATATGATGGAAATGAAACATTGTTATTAAACGGGCATAATATTAAAACAAATCGTTCGTATATATGGTCGGTTGGCTCTGTCGTGAAAAACCAAAAAATAGGGTCTATTTATTATACCTGGGTATCGGGTAAATTTATACAGGCTAAAGCAAAAACAAAATTTGTTTTTACAGCAAAGGATATCGAGTTTTCTTACGGAAATAGCCCAAATGGAATTAAGAGGTTTACCTTAACCGAAGAGTCAGGACGTTTAATAGGTATTATTGGAGGAAGCGGATCGGGAAAATCAACTCTTTTAAAAATTTTAAACGGAAACCTGAAGCCCAAAAGAGGAACTGTTGCTATTAATGGGCTAGATATCCATACCTATCAAAAAGAACTTAAGGGATTGATTGGATATGTTCCACAAGATGATTTTCTGATAAAAGAACTAACTGTTTTTCAAAATTTGTATTACAACGCAAAACTTTGTTTTAGCAATTATTCAGAAGAACAAATACTTAAAGTAGTTGAAAATTCATTAGTCGATTTTGACCTTTATGAGGCCAGGGATTTAAGGGTTGGTGATCAGCTAAACACTTACCTAAGCGGGGGCCAGCGGAAAAGATTGAATATTGCACTTGAACTCATGCGCGAGCCTTCCATACTTTTTGCCGATGAACCTACATCGGGCTTATCTTCGGCAGATACAGAAAAGGTAATGTCGTTATTGAAAAGACAGACTTTTAAAGGCAAGCTTATTTTCGCAAATATCCACCAGCCTTCATCAGATATTTTCAAATTGCTTGATAAGCTGCTGGTTATTGACCAGGGAGGCCGGGTAATTTATTACGGTAACCCGGTTGATGCCATTGTTTACTTCAAAAGAATAAACCACTATGTAGATGCAGAAGAAAGTGAATGCCTGCAATGTGGTAATATAAATACCGACCAGATTCTTCGAAATGTTGAATCACGGGTTGTGGATGTTAACGGTCGCCTTACCCGAAAGAGAAAGACTTCTCCTAATGAGTGGTATGACCTTTATATGGAAAATGTGGATCCGATAATAAGGAGAATTAAACGATCTTTTACGTCCATTTTACCTAAGAGTGATTTTAAAATACCATCACGACTTCAACAGTTGAGAATATTTTTTACCCGCGATATTCTGGCCAAGCTTGTAAATAAACAATACCTGGTTCTTACTTTACTTGAAGCGCCGATATTGGCAACTATCCTGGCTTTTTTTACTAAAAGCTCACGTTCAATATCCGGATTTTCAGAAAGATACCTTTTCGGTGAAAATCCTAATATCCCGGGATATTTGTTTATGAGTGTTATTGTGGCACTTTTCCTGGGAATGGTAATTAGTGCCGAAGAGATTTTTAAAGACCGAAAAATATTAGAAAGAGAAAAATTCCTAAATCTTAGCAGGTCGAGCTATTTGAATGCTAAGATTCTTGTTCTTTTAGTCATATCGGCAATTCAGACCCTCACATTTGTCCTTATCGGAAATTATATGCTTGATATTAGGGGAATGGAATTCAGATACTTTTTTATCTTATTCACGGCAGCCTGTTGGGCAAATATGGTTGGATTAAATATTTCAGCAGGATTTAATTCTGTTGTAACTATATATATTCTTGTTCCCTTAATTCTTGTGCCCCAGTTGCTATT
>CAZWGG010000185.1:0-8915 GCA_964633305.1 uncultured Bacteroidales bacterium | reverse complement strand
TTAAATACATTACCAATTTAGGCGATGGAATAATTGCCATATTAGTTTGTGTTGTGTTCCTGTTTCATTCGTTTCGAAGTTCATTATTTTTGTTTGTAACATACCTGGGAAGCGGTTTAATTGCCCAAATATTAAAAAGAATTGTTGTTAGTGATATGGTAAGGCCTGTTAAATTTTTTGAAGAAGTATATTCGCTACACCTGGTAGAAGGGGTTAAAATGAAATATTCCTATAGTTTTCCTTCAGGTCATACAACAACTGTTTTTGGCATGATGTTATGCATAGCCATAATTTCAAAAAACAACACGATTAAATTTGCTTGCTTTGTGACGGCATTATTAACAGCTTTTTCGAGGGTATATTTATCTCAACATTTTTTAATTGACATTTATGCAGGTTCATTCGTAGGAGTTATAACAGCGCTTATTGTTTACAAGTTTGTTTATTGTTCACAAAAAAAGTGGATGAATTTAAATATCATCAAAATATTGGAAAATTAATATTTTTGCGACTTATTTTATGTTAAACAAATAGCTAATGTTTATTAACCCGGTATATCTCTGTTTAGATTTCTCTATGCTAAAACAGTAAAATGTAAACCTCTATATATGAACTTAATATCAAATAGAAATAACACAAATATTAATATCATCATTATCCTGGCAGCATCATTGCTCTTTATACCATTTCTGGGAGGTGTTCATTTATTTGATTGGGATGAAATAAATTTTGCCGAATCGGCCCGGGAAATGATAGCAACAGGAGACTACCTTACTATCCGGATCAATTACCAGCCATTTTGGGAAAAGCCGCCACTTTTTATTTGGATGCAGGTATTATCAATGAAAACTTTTGGCATTAACGAATTTGCAGCCAGGTTTCCAAATGCTGTCTGTGGAATTATAACCTTACTCCTGCTTTTTAATATCGGAAGAAAGCTGTATAATGAAAAATTCGGTCTAGTATGGGCTATGACTTACGTCGGAAGCTTTTTACCTTTCTTTTATTTCAAGTCAGGCATTATCGATCCCTGGTTTAACCTGTTTATATTTCTTGGCATTTACCTTTTTTACATGTTTCTTGAAAAAAAGTTGAATATATTCCTGGTATTATCGGCAATTTTAATCGGATTGGGTATTTTAACAAAAGGGCCTGTGGCCTTGCTTATATTTTTATTAACAGTAGGAATATTCTGGGGATTAAACCGCTTTCGATTGCAAGTTTCATTTTTAAACCTACTTGTATACTTTTTGGTACTTATTTTTACCGGGGGATTCTGGTTTATATTGCAAATACTAAATGGTAATTTTAAAATCATCGTCGATTTTATCGAATACCAAATACGATTATTTCAAACCGAAGATGCTGGTCATGGAGGCTTTCTTCTTTACCATTTCGTCATTCTCCTTATTGGTGTTTTTCCAGCTTCAATCTTTGCCTTAAAAGGATTTATTTCTCATAAAAATGATACTGCTTCTCAAACCAGGTTTCAAAAATGGATGATAATTCTTTTTTGGGTTGTACTTATTTTATTTACTATTGTAAAAACAAAAATTGTTCATTACTCCTCACTTTGTTATTTTCCTTTAACATACCTTGCGGCGCTTGTTATTTACAAACTAGTGGAAAAGAAAAATCCGGTACCAAACTGGATCAGGGTTTTAATTGCTGCTTTAGGTATCCTATTTATCTGTATCACATCAGCTTTTCCTTTACTACATGTGTATAAAAATAAATTAATTGAATCGGATATGATTCATGACGAATTTGCAAAAGGTAATCTTCAAGCCAATGTTCACTGGTCGGGATTTGAACCACTAATTGGCTTGGTTTTACTTGCAGGGATTGCTATCTTCCTGGTTTATTCCAAAAATAAAAATATTATGAAAGGAATTATACCACTATTCTGCGGATCTGCTTTGTTCATATTTCTTATAATTATTTTTCTAACGCCTAAAATTGAGAAATACAGCCAATACGCCGCAATTGAATTTTTTAAACAAATTAGTGCTGAAAACGCTTATGTTGAAACGCTTGGATATAAGAGCTATGCACATCTTTTTTATTCAGATAAAAAAAAGCCGGTTAACCCGAAATCTTATGATAAGAACTGGCTTTTAAGTGGCAATATTGACAAAAAAGCATATTTTTCATTAAAAATTACTAAGAAAAAAAATATTTTAGAAAAATATCCTGACCTGAAAATTTTGTATGAAAAAAATGGTTTTGTATTTTGCGTTCGAAATCCTGAATAGAAATAAATGATCAACCATAAAAAAATAACAGTTGTTTTACCGGCGTATAATGCCGAAAAAACGCTTGAGCAAACTTACAGGGAAATACCTGCTGATATTGTTGATGAAACAATACTTGTGGATGATATGAGCAGTGACAATACCTTGCAAAAAGCAAAAGAACTTGGTATTGAACATATTATCCAACATACAGAAAACAAAGGATATGGAGGAAACCAAAAATCGTGTTATAACAAGGCCCTTGAAGTAAATTCAGATATAGTTGTTATGCTTCACCCTGATTACCAGTATACACCAAAGCTCATTCATTCGATGTGCTATTTAATAGCTAATGAAGTGTATGAAGTTGTTTTAGGATCGAGAATTTTGGGCAAAGGAGCGCTAAAAGGGGGAATGCCTATCTATAAGTACCTGTCAAACAGATTTCTTACCCTCGTTCAGAATATACTTATGAACCAAAAATTATCTGAATATCATACCGGCTATAGAGCTTTTTCGCGTGAAGTACTTGAATCGATAAACTATAACGCTAATTCAGATGATTTTGTTTTTGATAACCAAATGCTGGCACAAATATTTTACGCCGGCTATGAAATAGCTGAGATCACTTGCCCCACAAAATATTTTGATGGTGCCTCATCGATAAATTTGATTCGAAGTATGAAATACGGATTAGGAGTTTTAGGGGTATCACTTG
This sequence comes from uncultured Bacteroidales bacterium, assembly GCA_964633305.1. Lineage (GTDB taxonomy): Bacteria > Bacteroidota > Bacteroidia > Bacteroidales > UBA10428 > CAZWGG01. The sequence continues at coordinate 5,963 of CAZWGG010000185.1, read as the reverse complement.
CTTATTTCTTGCAAAAAATAGGTATTGGAAGGTTTACAATATTTAAAAAAAATCCATAAGAAAAAATCATGAATTTTTTTCGTAATGGATTTGATATAATTCCTATAAATCAATATTTTACCACACAAAAAAAGCACTAATGCATCTTCAATTTCAAAAAGATACTAATATTTAGTGCCTGCCAGAAAACTCCTATTTTTTAAAGTCTTTGATAAGAAAACGTCAAAGACAAGGCTTTCGAAGCATTGAAAATGAGGAGTTTACTGATTGTAAATGACTATTTTCAAGGCAAGAATAACGCAGTATTTGGCGTTTTCTTGCAAAGACTATTTATAAATCATTCATATCTTAATGAGTTTATAGGATTTGATAACGTGGTTTTAATAATATTGAAACTTATTATAAATAATGATACGAATACTATAATTAAAGAAGAATACACGAAAAACCAAACTGACATATCGGTTCTGAAGGGATAATTACTCAACCAATTTTCTCCAAGCTTAAAGGCTATAGGATATGATATAAATGCCGAAATAATCATAATTAATACTATTCCCTTTGATATCACAAAAACTATATTATTAAATTGTGCCCCGTGAACTTTTCTTATTCCTACTTCTTTTATCCGTTTTGACAGGCTGTAATTAATAATACCTAACAGACCAATACAGGTGATAAATACCGAGATAAAAGAAAAGATGCCTAACAATAAAGATGTAATGTATTCACTAGTATATTGCTTATTATAATAATCTTCTAAAAAGAAATATTTAAAAGGTGAATTGGGAAAAAATCTGGCCCAAATGCCTTCTACTTTCTTTATAGCTTTATTATAATTTTTACCATCTAATTTTATTGAGAAATAATCACGAATATTTGGGTCCATGACAATTGCAGAGTTTTCAAATTCATCTCGCAGAGACATTTGATGATAATTATCAATTACACCTATAATTCTTTTTCTTTGGTCCTCAAGTAATATGTATTCATTAATTGCCTCATAAACACTATTAAATCCTAATTTCTCTGCTGTAGATTTTGAAATTATAATGGATTCTGTTAAGTCTTTCTCATTGTCTTTTGAAAAATTTCGACCAGCAAGAATTTTTATTTTATACAGGTCAAGAAATTCATGACTGCAAGAAAAAAAAGTAACATGTACTGCATCAATGTTAGTTTCATTTATTCTATTAAGTGTCCTACCTTCAGTAAATTGCTTGCCCGGAATGCGTAATGAATTTGCTACATTCAAAATCTCCGGATAAGTTAATAACTCTTCTTTGAGACTGGTTAAGGTATTTGTAAATACTGAATCACTTACCACAGACGGGCCATGGATAACAAGAACATCTTCTTTATCAAAACCTAAATCTTTATTTTTCATATATTTCATTTGACTATTTACAATAAATAAGCAACATAATAGCGAAAATGAAATAACTAATTGAAAAGCTAACAGGAAATTTCTAATTATGTTAGCCCCCTTTGACTTAGAAATTTTTTTGCTTAATAATTCCAGCGATCTGGTTGAAGATATGATTATAGACGGATAAATACCTGATAAAAGTGAACCAAAAACTAAAAGAAACACTATAATACCCCAAAACCAAAAACTTTTGAATATAAATAATAAGTTATATAAAGAAATAATATTCTTAAAAATCGGGATACATATAATGATAATAATAACTGACAGTAATATTGAAATAACATTCATTAAAAATGTTTCAAAAAGTACTTGCATTATAATATTGATCCTGCTTGCATTATGAACTTTTCGTATACCAATTTCATTAGCTTTTTCTATAGCAGTTGAAATGGTAAGGTTCGTGTAGTTTATAATTGCAATAACCAAAATTAAAAGGGCAATAAAAATCATTACTTTAACCTGTTTATGGTTACCATTAACAAGTAATTCGTTATTAGTATTACTTTTCAAATGAATATCTTTTACAGGAATTAAGTAGTATTCTTGGCTAACATTATGTATTGCACTTATTTCATTTAAATACTTTTCAAGAAATTCAGGAAATTTTTTTTCCAGGTTAATAGGATTTGTTCCTGGTAATAATTCAATGTATACATAAAATGAATTCCAGTTCCAGTTATCTTGCGCCCATCTCATATTGTTATTCAATAAAGTCTGAAATGAGAAAAGGAAATCAAATTTCATATGAGAGTCATAACTTAATTCTTTAAAGACACCTGTAATTCTGTAATTTTCCCTATTATCTAGGCGTAAAAGTTTACCTACCGGATTTTCATTGTTAAAGTATTTTTTTGCAATATCTTCAGATATAACCACTGTAAATTCGTCATTTAAGGCATTATCCGGATTGCCTTTAACTAGCTCCACTGAAAATATTTTTAAGAAAGAGTTTTCAACATAATAACAATTTTGTTCATAATAACTTCTTTTATTATATTCAACTGTTTTGGTAGTCACATCATAAAACAGCCTTGTATAATCTTTGATTTCAGGGTATTCCAACTCAAGATTTGGAGCCAATGGGCCTGGCATTATCGGGGTATTTGCTAATTCTACTTTATCTCTATATACAATTCTTTGAACTCTAAAAACGTTTTTTGCATTGGCAAAATTATCATAACTATATTCATGTTTCACATATATTAGAATGAGTATAACAGAACTAAGCCCTATTCCTAATCCAAATATGTTAATAAATGAAAACAATTTGTTTTTTCGAAGATTCCCAAGAGTTGATCTAATTAAATGTCTTATCATTTTTTCAGAAATTGTTTAATTAATAGTTAGAATTATTATTATACAGAATTTATTCTTGTATTTTAAAAGCTGCTTTATTTAAAAAAATTTATATAGGTTAAAATCATTTTTTTGATGGCAATATATCAGAGCGCACCCAATATACATTTGATGGATAGTCTCGAACAAAAAACAAATATTTCCCATCTGGGGATATTGAAGGAAACCTTACTTGTGACCCATTATTTATTAATTTACCTAAATTAATTGGATCATCCCAATGGCCATAGGAATTATAACTTATGTACAAATCATGATATCCTCTGCTCCCATATCTATCAGATGAAAAGATTAGGTATGATTCATCCGGGGCAATATATGCTATCCAATTAAATGAATTTTTAGAATTTATAACATCTGGTAATGATTCTGGTTCTGAATAAACACCATCATGATACCGGATTCGATATATGCCATGATCACTTTTAATTCCTTTCAAATATCCCGTGAAGTAAACTGTTCCATCATTAGTTATGGAAGGAGAAAAAATGTATTTTTCCCGATTTGCATATTTATAAACACCTATGTTTTTTGGAATACTCCAGTGATTCTCTTTTCTTTCAACAAACCAAATATCATTTTCTATTTTATTACTAGTACCAGATAAGGGCCGTTCCGAGTAAAAAAAGAGTTTATCGCCTTTAGGAGAAAAGCAAGGTCCTCCATTACTATATTCACCAGAAAATTCTGCAATTTTGGGAGAACTCCAATTCTCCCCTTCTTTTTTCATGTAAAAGATTTTTTGAAATGGTTTCGAATCCATATTCTCGTATACTGACCAATATATTTCATCCCCATTTGGAGAGATAGCCGGACTACTATGATTATGCTTCTTAGTTGAAACAATATTTTTAAGAAAGATTTTAGGCTTATTATCTGGGGGAACTTCCAATCCTAAATATTTTTCTTTAGATGATCTTTTTTGTAATATGCGAAATTTCATTTTATTATTCGTTTCATTACAATCATAAAAAATAACACTTAATAAAAATAAGGCATAGCAATAAATTTTTATTCGCATATTATTATAATTTTATGATTGATGGTTTATTAAATCATTAGTATTATTGAGGATATAAAAAACATTTATTTATTTATACATTTAATGTTAGGTATTTACTATTTTCTGTACTAAACAATACTCGTTATCTAATCCTATCCTTATTATAAAGATACCTTGTTTCAAAGCAGATAAATCAATATTCCAAGATTCGTGATTTAAAAATTCTTTATAAAATATTTTCCCATATGATGAATATAATTCAACAAATTGTATGTTTGTTTTACAATTACTCTTCACTATTAATTTATTAAAATTCAGATCTTTATATACATTGATCAGATTTTTATTATTTATTATTTTTTCAGGAAAGGAAGTCAAATTACTTTTATCTTTTAAACTTAATAAAGAATCTGCAATAAAAGCATTAGGTACTCCATGCCCAATAAGATTATCAGGAAAGGAAGCCTGATGTCCACTTTTTTTTAATGCTTCAATAATATCAAAGTTTGAGAGAGTAGGGTGTGCTTGTTTTAAACAAGCTATTAATCCTGTAATTTGAGGAACGGCAACTGAAGTTCCTCCATAACCCGAAAATGTGGAAAGATTTCCATAAGAATTTATATAAGAAACTTTTCTTGTTAAAGCAGCCAAATCAGGTTTAATTCGTCCATCGGCTGTTGGTCCAATGAGTGACATGTAGTCATGATTTTTATATTCATCAGCTCCACCAACGCATACAGCATTATCAGCATCACATGGAGTATAAATATGGCGGTTTGAACTGGTATATACATTCCCTGTTGGTACCACTACAATTATTCCTTTTGAGGCAGCAATATTTATAGCTTTAGCAGTTATTGTGGTATTTCCGTCTAAATCGGCGAAACTGTAATTATTCTTTTTATCATCGAAATACATGTAGTTAAGAGAAGCTGATATAATATCGGCTCCCAGACTATCAGCCCATTCGCATGCTGCAGCATAATAAAATTCTTCTTCAATTGATTCAATAGATGTATTTTCGGTTATTGCAAAAGCAAAATACGCATTTGGGGCAAAACCCACGAACGAGTTTTCTACATTTGATGAAATAATGGAAGCGACCATAGTTCCATGATCAGATTTCCCATAAACATAGTTTGTATTATCCCAAAAGTCAAAAGTACCTACTACCCTGTTTTCATTAAAGATATGGCTGAAGTATGAAATATTTTGAAATCCATTGAAGCCTGAATCAAAAAATGCAATAAGAATATTTTCTCCCATTATACCCTTATCGTGTAAATACTTTATCCCAATAATTTGGTCTTGAATAGCTTCCCATTCTTCATTTTTTCTATTGACATTCGAGAAATAAGAAAAAGCATCATAACTTTTGAATTTACTACTCTTATATTTGCTTATTGGAACCACTTTCTTAACAACTTCAAATGATTCAAGTTCTTCTTTAGTTTTATTTGTTTCAACAATAGCAGCATTAAGCCATTTTGACTTTGATTTAATGTTAATTCCTTGATTTACTAAAATTCTCAATAAGTTGTTGCTTATAGGTATATCATAGTGATCAAATTTTAATTGGTTATTATATCGACGTTGAATAGATCGATTTGATAGTACTTTTTCTGCTGTAATATTTGAATTTGATATAGTCTGTTTTTCAGGAAAATATAATAAATATTTATTCAGTTGCGCCTGAATTTCAACGTTTGATAACATTAAATAAATAAAGAATAAAGCCAAAAATATAGTTTTTGATTTCGTAAAAAGAAAAAAGTATATGATTTTAAATAAAGATAACATACATTTCGTTCTGTTTAATCTTGTTCTATAAATATAGAATATTTATTTACAGATTGATAAAACTATACCGCCTTTTCAATTAAAGAATTAATCGTGTTTAAGTAAATATATCAAAATAAATTGTTAATCGAAAATAATTAATCGTTAATAGCTTTATTGAGTACATCAGCTAATTCATTAACATAAGGTGGTTTAAAGACCGAAAAATGATCGCCTTCTTTTATCGTATATAATTTTATAGGTTTCTCCGTATAATTATTCCAAATGTCTTTATTTATCATTTTAAACTTACTGACCTCCAAATACTTGAGTTGGTGTTTTATTTTCGTTTTATTTGGCATATACAGCATTCTTGAATTTACTAATGTTCTA